>JAUHWN010000162.1 GCA_030424665.1 Bdellovibrionia bacterium
CGTTTATATTAAAAACCACTGGGCCCCTGGCCGAGGAGCCGTAGCAAATCTCGTAAAGGCCAAGAAGAGTCTGCGCGAACGTTGTCGCTTTCGCCAGGTAAATCTCCTAAAGTTAGAAAATGATCGTTTCCTTGGTCAGTTCGACATTGTTTTCTGTCGAAATGTTTTTATTTATTTTCAGAACGCTCAAATCGAAAAAACAGTCACAGAACTAAAAAAGCACCTCGACATTGGAGGTCTTTTAATTACGGGCCTTTCCGAACCACTCAATTATCAAAAACTCGGACTTAAAAGTATGGGCTCGACAGCCTACCTGAACCTTGGTGAACCTGCAGAACTTACTAGCCCACCGCAAAAAGCAACGGCTGCTCCTCTTCCTCAAGTAACAAAACCGATTCGCGTCTTTGCAATTGACGATTCAAAAACAGTGTTGAAAATTTTAGAGAAAATCGTAAGAGGCAGTCATGATTTGGAGTGGGTTGGCTCAGCTCTTTCTGCAAAAGAGGCCATAGAAACATTAAAAACAATCGAAACCGATGTAGTCACACTCGATATTCATATGCCAGAAATGGATGGAATTACATTTCTAGAAAAACATCACAACTGCCGCAAAACTCCGGTTGTTATGATTTCATCTGCTCGCCGAGACGATGCTAAGTTAGCACTAAAAGCGCTGGAACTTGGGGCCTCGGATTTTGTCGAAAAGCCAACAATTCATAATCTCAACTCGAAGGCTGACGAGATCGTAACGAAGATTAAAGCGAGTCAAAGAGGACAAAAAAGAGATTCTATCTCATTCCTCTCTTACGACCGCAAACATAGCCGGGCTCAAAAGTTTGATGATCTCGATGAGAAAATTATTATTTTCACAGCCTCTCTCATGTCTAAAGAGAAAGTTCTCAAAGAACTCCGAAAGTTTTCACGGCCTCACCCGCCAATTATGATCCTTATTGATGATGGGGGCTTTGTAATTCCTGAAATTATTGCTGATTGGGAAACGCGTCTCAGTCATGAGATGGTAAAGTGGACCCCACGAAGCAAACCTAAACCCAACCAAGTTTGCATTGCTAGCCTTGAGGTCTTTACCAAATATCCCAGTCGGGAAATTAGTCCCTGGCAAAAAGCGATTGCGATCTACGACGGAGTTCCCGACGCGAGCGCTCGAAAACTTCGTGGATTAAGAAATTGCTTCTATCTCCTAGAGGAATATGACAACAAAGCGGACGAAACTCGTCCTCCCTTTGCTCAATCTGAAGTAGTTCCTGCCACGAGCTTCGCCTACCTAGCTTCTGAAGTACTCAACAAAAAAGCCGCCTAGAGCTGCTGCCCCACCGTATTAAAAGCATTTCCTTGGGGACCAATGACCTGTAGCATTATTAATTAGAAAGCCTGGTCGAAGAGGATCGAGTGGTCTATTTTGATTCCTGTCTTTCAACCGCCAGAAAAAGGAATGACCATGGAGCAAAGCCAATCCGTACAAGAATACTATGGAAAAGTTTTAAGTTCGAATAAAGATCTACAAACCACTGCCTGCTGTTCACCCGAAGATATGAGCAATGAACTAAAAACTATGATCAAAAACATCCACCCTGAGGTTATTGAAAAATTTTACGGTTGCGGCGCTCCCCTTCCGCCTGCTCTAAAAAACTGTACCGTATTGGATCTTGGAAGTGGCTCTGGAAGAGATGTTTACTTGGCCTCGCAACTTGTAGGCCCCGAGGGAAGAGTCATTGGAATTGATATGACCGATGAACAACTTGAAGTTGCGAAACGCCATGAGAAACATCACATGGACAAATTTGGCTACTCCCAATCAAATGTTGAATTCAGAAAAGGCTATATTGAAGACTGAAAGGCGGCCGGCATAGAGGATAATAGTGTTGATCTCATTATTTCAAATTGTGTCATCAATCTCTCTCCTGACAAAGAGGCCGTCTTTAGTGAAATGTTTCGCGTTTTAAAACCCGGTGGAGAAATTTACTTTTCTGATGTTTTCTGCGACCGAAGACTTCCCGCCAGTTTTCAAGAAGACCCTGTTCTTCTCGGGGAATGCCTAGGTGGAGCTCTTTACACTGAAGACTTCAGAAGAATGCTAATGAAAAATAATTGTCTCGACTACAGAGTTTGTGCATCAAGCCCTATTGAAGTTACTAATAAAAAAATTGCAGACAAATTAGGCCCTGCAAAATTCTTTTCTCTCACCATTCGAGCTTTTAAAGTGGATGTTGAGGATCGCTGTGAAGATTATGGACAAGTTGCCTATTACAAGGGAACTATCGATGGTCTTCCCCATATTTTTGATCTTGACGATCACCATCGTTTCGAAACCAACCGCCCTCTACTTGTTTGTAGCAATACGGCCAAGATGCTCAGTGAAACACGCTTTGCTCCCCATTTCAGAATTGAGGGCGATCTTTCTACCCACTACGGTCTTTTTGATTGTGGCCCGGAAAGCATTCAAAGTGTAACAACGGATTCAAATGTTGGAGCGTGCTGCTAATAAACTGGCCCAGTTTCATGTGGAATCCAGATAGTCACGAATAGGTATCTTAGATGCAGTATTTCTAATCCATGAAGAGATACTGCCCTCAATGTCCCCAACAACATAGCGAAATTCGAAAACACGGATTTTTCAAACGAAAATCCGACTACAAAACTATCCAACGATTTAAATGCATTCGTTGTAATACCACTTTTTCCAAAGCCTCAACACAAAAGTGTATCCATCAAAACAAAAGGCACCTAAATTCGATCATCCTCAAACTCATCGCCAGCAAGAACTCCCAAAGACGAATCGCACTTCTTCTAGGCATTAGTAAAAATACAGTCGCTACGAAAATTAAATTTCTAGCCAAGTCGGCCAGAGAAAAAAATCGACAAATGCTGAAGCAAAGTTCGTCAATCCAAGAGATTCTTTTCGATGACATGGAAACCTTCGAACACAGCAAAATGAAACCCTTGAGCATTACTGTAGTCGTTGAAAAGTACACTCAAAGAATTTTGGGGGCGAGCGCGTCTATCATGCCCGCCAAAGGCCTCCTTGCAAAAAGATCTCGAAAAAAATATGGCAGAAGAAAAGATCAAAGACGCAAAACGAGAGAGCGACTTTTCCAGGACCTTAAAAACACAATTGGGCCTCCGGTTACGATCGAATCCGACCAAAATCCCCATTACATTAAAAGTGTTACTCGGCATTTCCCTAAAGCCGACTACATCCAATATCGCGGAAGAAGAGGATGTGTCGTTGGACAAGGTGAACTCAAAGAAGGAGGTTTCGACCCTCTTTTTTACCTCAATCACACTTGTGCCATGATTCGAGATAACTTAGGTTGTCTAGTCAGAAGGACCTGGTGCACATCCAAAACAATTCACAATCTTCAGGATCGTCTTGATATCTACACCTACTTTCACAACAATTTCCTATTGAAAAGCAGAAAGATCGCAGCCCACTCTTAGTTCACTTTATAAATTAAAACCAAATTCTTTGTTTGAGGGATGAGGAGAATCATTCTTTGTGGAAAGTATTATGGGGGTTCATTTTTAGGTCTCTTGCCAGCCGGATGCGACCTGAGCAAGAAGGGCAGGAGCCCGGCCCTAAAAATGGATTCCCAGGATACTTGGAACAAGTAGAATTTTATTCTCCTCGTTCCACAAACACAGGAATTTGGGTCAGTTTATGCTGCTAAAAAAGACGGCCGCTTTCGCGGCCGTCGGAGGGATAGATCCTAATTGCTTAGGATTATCAATCTTTAGACATTTATGACTAATTGGAGACTTGTTCGTAGAGCTTCACTACTTGTGAGGCATAGGCAACCTTCACCCGTTGCCCTTTGTAAGGACCCCGTCTAACCACATTATTATCACCATTGTATTTAGAAAGCGAACTGCGGTAGGTTTTCAGCAAACTCGCTGAAGGACTATAGGTCGAAGCTAATATCGTTTTCAATAAGACTTGGCCATATATCAAATCAGCTTTTGGATGGGACTTTAGCCAATCTTTAACTTTTCGATTTCTACTTTTTGAACTGAGAACCTTTTGCCCTTTACGGATGATTCCCACATGCCAAGGGGCCCTAAAACTCGGCAATATACATAGACTCACTTCTTCAAAGAATCGGGTATTTTTGACAGGCGCATGGCTTGGACCTCGGTTTCCCATTTGGTCGTGGACTTCTTCAATTCCATAGGCAGTCATCTGCGTATAGCCGACCGCCCCGGTAGGTGAAACAGCTCGATTGTTAAAAGTCGACTCCTTCTCAATTTTTGCGGTAACCATGAATGGATCGGTCCCCGCGCAAAAAGAAGCGCGAACAATAAATCGAGCTAATTCTGTGTCGCTAAGTCCTCCTTGGCGCCCTTTTTTATTCTTGATATATGATTCGATTCTATCAATTAAGGGGTTAAAATCACCGGGTAAGTGATCTGGCATTTCATCTCGCAGATCATAAGTTGATGTGATGTAACGTTGATAGGTTTCCTTGGTCAACGGATGTAAGAACATGTCTTTTTCAATGTATTTAGACCCCGTCATGTAGCCAAAAGAAACTTCTTTGTTATCAATCGTTTCAATTGGAAACTCGAAACTCCATGCTTCTTTAGCGCTGGCTATGATCATGCAAATAATTGTAAGAGTGAGAAAAGCAAAGAGCTTCACGTAGTACATTATAGTTCCCCCCCAGGACAGATTTCGATTTCGACTGAATATAAGAGCAAGGCCTGGGCCAAAGTGAAAACAGTGATGAAACGGTGCTCGCCACAATAATGCAGACCGCATTTGTCACTTTAATTCCTAAATAGTCATAAGGCGAAGTGTTAATCGCTTTGCTCTCTAAAATAGTGAGTCATAGAAGGCACTAGTTTTTAGAGCTATTATTGAGAAACATCAGACGTTAATTTTTAGACTTATATTTGAGAGACATGGTCAAATAAGCTTTTAACCAAATAAAACAAAGGATTCCACCGATAACATTGGCGATGCTCGCCGCCCAAAAAACCCCAGGATAGTCATTATACATTTGCAACAGAAGAGCGAGGGGAATGTAGACCACAATCATCCGCAAAATCGTGAGAGTGGTCGCAGGAAGAGGTTTTCCGAGGGCATTAAAACTGGCAGAACCATTGATCAACACCCCGTAAAAACAAAGGCTCCAAGTCACAATGTTTAGGTAATCCGCAGTAACCAATACCACCTGTGCATTCTTGTTGAAGAGGTAGCCTATTGACTCACCAAAACCCAAGAAAAAGATCGTTACAATTGCGATCCATATAAAACTAAAGAGGTAAGTAAAGCGAATCCCTTGAGTCACTCTCTCGTACTTCCCCGCCCCCCAATTTTGCCCAACAAATGGACCAATAACCGAGGAAAAAGCGAGAAGTGGAATTACCGAGAAGCTCTCCAATCGGGTTGCAACGCCAAAGCCGGCAACCACTTCATCTCCCTCCTTTGAAAGAAACCGAGTGATAAAACCCGACGAAACGGGAATAATAATATTGTTGGTTGCTGCCGGAATTCCTATTTTTAATATTTCTTTCCAATTTTCAATTAAACTCTGAAGGCTCGGGAGCTCTAAGCTCATCATTTTTTCTTTGAAATAGAGAAAATATAACGAAGCAAAAAAAGTAACCATTCTTGAAACAACCGTCGCAATAGCCGCCCCTTCCAATCCTAGAGCCGGAATTCCAGCATAACCAAAGATCAGCAGCGGATCTAAAAGCAAATTAACAAGGGCAGCGGTCATCATAATAATTGCTGGAAATCGAGTGTTCCCTGTCGCTCGAATTAAACTATTACCAACCATCGGAACCACTAGGAAAGGCATACCAAAATACCAAATCCTCATATACTGATCGATAAGAACTAAGGACCTTGAATTTGCTCCCAATAGTTTGAAGAGCGGTTCAATCGTTAGAATCCCGAGAAGTACAAAACAGGACACGATGATAACAGACAGTAAAATTGAATCAGTAGTTAATCGTTTAACTTTACTCTGGTTACCTTCACCAATAGCTCGTGCCACGAGACTCGAGGCACCAACTCCTAGACCTAAAGCTAAAGACCCGTAAAACATGACCACGGGAAAAGTGTAGGTCATCGCAGCTAGAGAGTTTTCGTCGATCTGACCGACAAAGAATGTGTCCGCTAAATTAAAACCAATGATCGCTAGAATCCCAACGACCATTGGTCCAGCCATAGTCGCCAGTTGTCTCGATATTGAGCCTTCGATGAGATTCGCTTTCACCTAAATACTATGACAAGTTAGAGGTTTAATGACAATTGAAAGTTCCTTTGGGTTTCATACAAAAAAGTGACCTAGATCCTACTTAAATCCTAACTCTAGATGACTTGGAGACCGAGGAGTTATTCATTAGCATTACTCAATAACTTATGTGGAGACCTCAAAACCGTGTTTACTGAACGAACTCTTTTTAGCTTCCGAAATAGATTTGATTTTAGCCCAAAAAGAGACAAGGCACGATTTAAAGACAGTTTTCCGAGAGATTACGATCACTCTCGAAAGCGATTTCTGTCTTATTTTGAGGAGTTCAGAAAACAAGGAATCAATGCCGAACACCTCAGCTTTCAAGTGCCCAGCAAACTGCGTTCAGATCTTTTTGTCGACGCTTGCTACATTCCCAATCAAAGTGGAGAGAAGTTGGTAATTTTAACCACCGGAGTTCACGGTCTTGAAGCTCCTGCGGGTAGTGCTGCCATTGAACTTTTTGTTAATGAGTATTTAAGTCGATCCCTAAAACGAGGATTTTCTGTTCTTATTGTTCACAGTTTGAATCCCTTTGGATTTGCCTATAACCGCAGAGTTACTGAAAACAACGTCGACCTCAATCGCAACTTTTTTATACAAAGTAAGAGTCAAACCAATTACAATCCTCTTTACTACGAGCTTCGAGCTCTCCTAAATCCTTTTATGGTGAAATCAGTTAGCGGTGGAATTAAAGAATCTATCCGCATTTTAAAAGCACTCAATAAAAATAAATTTCAAAGTATTTCTAGGGCAGTCGCCTATGGGCAAAATCAATTTCCTGAAGGCTTGTTTTATTCCGGTGAATACAATGAACCTCAAACAGAATGGTTTAGGAACCTACTCGTTTCTAAGTGTTCGAATTATAAAAAAATAATTGCTTTCGATATTCATACTGGATTTGGCGAGCGTGGTCAGCTTTACAACTTTGGACACAACTACCGCTCAGAAATCGAGGAATACTTTACCAAACAACTCTATTCAGGACTCAAAGTTTACAGCGTCCAAGATGACGGCTTCTATGAAACGGCAGGTGATCTTTCGAGCTTTCTCGCTGAACTTTTCAAAGGACGGCAATTAGCTTCTATGACTTTCGAAATTGGAACTGTCGATAATCACCGTCCTCTGAATCAAATCAGAGACTTTTATAAACTCGTCCGTGAGAATCAAATCTTTACAGATCGGTCGATCGGCTTTAAAAGAAAGGCTGTTCTCTTGCAGAAATTGGGCGTTATTGAAACCTATAACCCCGACTCTAACATCTGGAGAGAGAAGACTCTTAAACAGTTAAGAGATCGATTTCATCTCCTTCTCGATCGATTTTATGCCGCCTAAGCCCTCTAGGATAAAAACTAGGGCCAATAGAGCCAAATTACCTTAAATATTTTACCAATATTCAGTCGCACATTGTCTCCTATCCCCTCTTGATCTACAACTTCCTTTGGGATTTCAAGGGGATATCAATGAAGGCACACATTCTATCAATTTTCTTTTTATTCGTTAGTTTTCAGGCACAAGCGGAACAAACCGAACAGCGTTCTTATTACTCACCTGACCATCAAATCTTACGAATTTCGAATTGCAGCCAGCCTGAAGAGTACAAAGATTTTGCTGGTAATCTACGCGTTAAATCTGAATTCGTAGTGACTCTCTGTAAAGAGCAAGTCACCTATGATGTGAATTTGGTGAGCCCAGAAACAGGGCTTTCTTGGGCTAAAGAAGAAGAAATCATCGAGGGATCCGAAATTTTTAATTATATTACGCAAAATATTCGCAAGGGAATTGATGAACTCATCGATCCACTCGACCGTGAGCAAAAAGAGCGCATGGTCGAGGAATGCCAGTCACTCCATGAATCCTACGCCGATGAAGTTTCCCATTTGAGTGATAGTCCTTGTAGTTTGTAGGAGGAAACTTGCTCGCAAAAGCTCGGTACCTTTTTCTTATCATTATTTTTGTGGGCTCGTCGGCACTCGCTGGCTCATGGGATGAGAGCGCTTCAACTTGGATTACTCAACATCAATGGTTGCAAAACAAAGCCCTCAAAACTCTCATTCATCATCGCTGTCAATTTTATCTCAATTCATCCCATCTCAATTTAAATCTTCTAAAAAGAATGAACCTCTGCCGGAGAGCTGTCAGAGATTTAATAAGGATACTTGATTCAGAAATTATTAAAGATGAGGCCAGATCTCCGACCATCGTTTTTCGTTCGGACCTCGTCGAACTTCTCGATCAAAAGGACACCTTTCTTTTTCTAGATCGAGCCAGAGCGGCATTTACCAGCTCTTATATTAAAGGGGAACATTTCAATCTTTGGGAGCTCGCTCTCAATACTTATACCGATCAAGATAAAGCCATTAAGGCGTTGGCCGCTCTTTTTCAAGATACGAGTCCTGCTCTGGTCCACCTCGATTGGCTACAGATCCAACTCGACGAAGGAGCCCTCGATCCCAGTCAGGTATTTCTTGCTAATTTCGATCTTCTTGTAGAAATTCACCTGATCCTCAAGGATTGGGGAAATTATGTAGCTAGAAAACCCGATGGAATAAGCCTATTCCCAATCTCCTATAAAAATGTCTCCCACGTAGTTAATAATCAACTCTATCACTTTTATGTCCCGGCCCTGATGGCCCAGAAACTGGTCGAATTAGGTCACATTGAAGAAGTGAGCTTTTTAGCTCCCTTTTTATTGAACTAC
>JAUHWN010000011.1 GCA_030424665.1 Bdellovibrionia bacterium
GTTCCTGTAAATGTCTGTTCCCCATTCAAAATCAACATAGATAATTGAGATTCCAACCCCACTACTCGATCGAATACCCACTACGTTTGGCGTGCCATTCAGTACTGACTCAATCGGTATTGTTACGAGGGTTTCAACCTCTTCTGGCGCTAGGCCATGGGATTCAGTGATTATAGTGACTTTGGGACGATTGAGGTCCGGGAATACATCGATTGAAAGTTGTGAGCCGACCCAACTGCCATAGGCGAAAAGGGAGACAGAGAAAATAATAATGAGTACTCGATTTTTGAGCGAGAGCCGTATGAGGGCGTCAATCATAGCTATACTCCATTGAGAATAGATAGGTGTGCTTTAAAAATTTAGAAAAAAGGAATTATGAAAATTAGGACCGAGGCGGTCGAAAGAGTCCCCTGAGGTGAGGCTCATTGACTAATTGATTTGAAAATTGAGGTTGAGAGAGATGGGCTATTAACTCTTCAGAAGAAGAGGCCTCTAGAGTCTCCAAAATAACTGATGTATTGGCTGTGCTCGAAAAACAGTGGTCATGTTCATGTGATTCGCTATCGGTCTCAGAGTTATCTCTTTCTTGCTTTGCATGCGAATATTTAGAGCCCAATGATATTGGATTCGAAGAGTCAAAGTCTAAAGAGTTTTGAAGATTCTTTGCTTTATGGGTGTGAGCATGGCCGTGATTATGAGAGTGTTCGTGTTGTTGAGCGTGGCTATGATTTAAATTACTAGTAGGTGAAGTCATATCTAAACTTGAAAACGTTCCCATGTGGAGGCCCAAAATAAAATTATTAAAATCAGTATTTTGGGTCACTGAAGAGGAAATAAAAACTAATATGACAACGACTCGGTTGATCGACTTCATCCACTCTACTCTCCATAATTTTTGGAAATGGGTCAAGTTTACAAAATTGAGTGTGGCTGTTTGACTCATTTTGATATGCTTTATTAAAGATGTTGAGAAATCTAATTCTTAAATGAACCGACATGACTTGACGCATCCATTGAGGGGTGCGCAATGCGTATTATCGACGATTGTCCAGTAATGCTTTGATCTGATTACAAGCTCCCCAGAAAAAAGTAATTTTTTAATCTGCACACATAGTATTGATATCCATGAAGAATTTGTTCGTCGTCATTTTTCTTATTCTAGTTGCCACTCCCGTGTTTTCTAAAAACGAAGATGCCCAGAGTCTATCTATTCAGTTTACTGCGAAAAACCCAGCGGACCTGTGGCAGGCAAAAACCTTCCAGCAATCAACAGCAAAGTTTATATCGGGATATAATAAACTCATAGTCAAAGATTTTGATGCGAAAAACCCAGCGGACTATCACTGGCGAGGGGAACTTAAAAACGGAACACTTAAACACGAGATTTTTGAGAGTCAAACTGGAGCCAGATTGAGTTCGGGTGAATTTGAGGTGGGCCAAAGCTTGAGTGATCTGCAGATTGCTTCACTTAAAGCCATCAAAGTTTTAGTTCGAAATGGGGGGCTTGTTGACCAGAACGCCAGTCGAAAGAACTCGGTGATTCCGAGTATCCCAGAGAACTGGAATCAATTATTTAAAATAGAATACCCACAAAGTGTTATGACGGCGATTTCTCTCGTCGGCGGAATTTTGTGGGGCTATATTGCTTTACTCTGTTTGTCTTTCGCCTTTGGTAGTTTACACGGTTTAGAAAGAATCTGGTATTGGAACGTCAGACAGTACCTCGTTTCGTGGATCGAGGTTTTCTTAGGTAAAATGATTATTATCTTTATAATCTTAACCCCGGCACTTTTAATTGGTCACAATTTAGGAAAAGCCTTTAACCTGAATTTTTATCTGCTCTGGTACGCTCTCATGCCTTTGATAATCCTAATTGAGTTTACACTCATTGCACTCATTGGAACCGTGTTAACCAAGATATTAGATCGTAAGTATGTTCGCGGAAAAGTCGATGGGAATTCTATTTGGGACATGGAAATTCGTCACTACTTTATGGGCTATTACCGACGCTTGGGCTTGGATATTCCCATGACCGTTCTCAATAAATTAATATTCCTCCCGGGCAGAGAGTTAGAGGTCTTCACCTACGGCGGAGGCCTTAATAGAACCCGCGTGGTTGTTCCCTATGAACTTTTAGACATGGCCATCGGTGAGCCCGATGTGAGTACGGCTGAAGATATCGAAAATGCCCCGGTTGCGGCTAATGAACCTTTGGGGCGTGTGCTACCCAAAAAGTGGGATGCCCGGATCAATGTAAAATCAAATGAGACACAGATTGAAAAAATCATTTCTCGTTCGAAGTTTCCGCTGACTCCAGCCAAGGCCATGGAGTTTCCGTCGGGTGGGGGAGGGATGCCCATGGAATCTTCAGCCGGTGTTTGGGGGCAGATTCGCCCGAATCGACAGCAAGAAACCGTCGGTTTAATTTCTGATAGTCTACAAGACTTACAGGTCGTAAAGGAACTTCTCTCAGAGCACCACATGCTCTTTGCCAAACTGCAATTTGACGAAGATTTTGACGATACCGACCCTTCAGACTTTGATTATCTCTTTGGAATTTTACTTAGAGAGGTGGGTGTTGTTCACCGTAAAGACTCTTTGTGGTTAACATGGTGGTATTCATTGAATCTCTTTGTCGAGACTTGGCCAAAGAAACTCAAATCCCTTTTTGACTCTCTATACCAGGTTTACTTTAGTAATGGATCACGACATACGGCGACCCTCGCCGATAGCTATGTAGTTCTCAATCATGGGCGTCACCACCTTCTTCAGTACATGTACTATCAATTTAAAAGGGATCTTTTTTTACTGACCTCAAGGGCAAATCGCCAAAGCTTAATGTCGATATCAAAAAAAATCTTTGATCAATTTAGAGAGACTCCACCTGAAAAGGCGGATCTAAGAAAGAATCGAGCCACGTTGAAAAATCGAATGCGTTGGTTCTCTAAGTTTTTTGCCCATAGGTTGCCAGAGTACAAGTACAAAAAAAGAAAGCCCGTACTAACGATTATAATTGGTTTGATGATTCTTGGGACATTGGCCATAGAGGTCTTTTTTGCCAAAGAATACGCGCCCGTTTACGAGAAAAATAAAAAAGAAATTCAAGAAAAAATAATTGAGTATCAGAAGACTAAAGGAACAGAAAATGTCGCAGGAAAATAATTTTTACCAGGCAATTACCCGAAGAGCTTTGACCATTAATGAAACGGCAGCAGGTGCTGGACTCAGTGGATTGCTCGGACTTGTTGCCCTCGGTTTTTTAGCATCCATTTTCTTTATTACAGAAAATTATTTTGTTTCTCTGGGAACCATTTCGATTGGCTTGCTCCTTTATGTCTGTGGCAAAGAGTTTACCAAAGTCATCATCTCGGCAATTACGATTTTCTTTTCGAGTAAGCACTTAGTGGCCAAAGCAGCCTACTTGCAAGATACCATGCGGGCCCTGGACGATATTTTAAAAATTAAAAGAAGTAAGAAAAAAGACTACATTGGCCAACCCTTGCAAGAGGGCGCAAAAATCGTTTTGCCAAATAATCCCCTGTCGGTCGATGTGAAGAAGTTAATTGAAGGCGAAAAGGACCCAGCCTATGCTGAGTTTTTGGCTCACTCCTACTATGTGCAGTGCCATGAGCTCTATGATTTTTCTAACGATAACTTTGATTTTGTATCTAACGTTATGCCGCTCTTTGGACTGATTGGAACAATTTTAGGGTTGATATCAATGTTTGATACCTTGGGTGCTGATGTGACGGTTGAGGCACTATCTCCGCAATTGGCATTGGCCCTAAAGACCACGCTCTATGGCGCTATTTTTTCTTCTGTTTACCGAATTGTGGGAGTGAGGTTTAGTCAACGACTGACGGCTCTTGACTATGACTACGAGGCTTTTGTGAAAGCCCTGCAAACTTTAATGGCCAGTAAGGTTGAAGTTGAGGTGGAATAGTGGCCAAAAAGCGCAAGAGTAGTTCTTCTTGGGAAATTATCTACATGGACTTAATGACCATTATTATGGTTTTCTTTGTTATTCTATGGTCCATCAATCAGGGTAAGGACATTGGTATTAGTGAGACCGTTGGCGATCAGACCGCCAATATGGTTCAGCTTCCGGGGGATGTTCTTTTCAAGCCCGGTAAATCGAGTATGACCAAAGATGGAAGTGATGTCTTTAAACAGCTATTCTCGGCCAACGGTCAATCGGTACTAAGTTTTGAATCGAATAACCTAACTAAGAGAATGTTGGTCGTGCATGGTCACACGGATAGTGATGGTAAAAAGTCTGAGAATATTGAACTCGGATTTGCGAGAGCATTGGCTGCCTATAAAGAAATCAGAAAGCATAGTCCTGAGGTTGTTGATCATGCGATTATCTGTACCCATGCTGATAATTCTCCAAAACAAGAAGTTCCCAAGTTTAAGGGCAAAATAACCAAGGAACAAAAAAGGGTATTAAGGGCAGCAAAGTCAAAGAACCGTCGAATTACCATCGAAGATAAAGTTATCGATCGGATTCAACGATGAGTATTTCCTTTGGAAGCAAATCTCTATTTTGGCTTTTAGTATTTGTTCTCCACGTGATTTTGTTTTTTTCATCGGAACTCAGTCGCGCTGCCAACTTTTTGCAGATCGATTCGAGCTCGGCTTTTATAGTAGGTGCTCTTGCCAGCTTTCTGGGAATTCTTTTATACCGAGTCAGTCGCCCGGCTGTTCCAAGTCCTTATCGGTTTTCGATTCACTATAAGGTGGAGCCGGAAGAACGCTCCGTAGTTTTACTTCACGTAAAAAATATTTGGGTGAGTGTGAATCGAAACTTTGACGACGACATAGTAGAGATTTTTCCTAAAGGACAGTTTGCGCTCATGTTCATGAGTTTAATTTTGGCGGGCATACTGACTTTCTCGCAAAGGGAAATTGCCTTGATCGAGAAGTTTCCGCAGCAATTGACCTGGGGACAGACTAAATTTTGCCCCGACCCTAACCAAGGAAAGATTCAAGCCGAAGAAAGACCCGAGTGTCAATTACTCCTCAGGGCCCACAAGCTAGGCTACGCTGAAGACCTTGGTGACTGTGGGGAGTTTGTCGAGGGCCCACCTGTGTGGTGTGACCTCAGACAAAAAGATGAGCCCTATTTTCACTTTGCGTGGCGAAGGCTGAAAGAGGCCTATGACTCTTCCTACTCGACGGTCAAAGACATTCACTTTGATAAAAAGAAGTACGAAGAGCAGATTGCAAAAGAAATAGACCGATTAAAGCCTCTTGCTCGAAATAAAATGGCCGAAGTTGCCGCAGAGCCCAGATCTCTTCACTTTATTTTAAGTAGTTTGCCGGAGCCCGAAGGTTGGACCTGGCATAAGATCAAAAGGCGTTTATTGCCGAGTCAATGTTTGGTGACGGAGTCAGACTATCCCAATAAATTGCCCGAACCCTCTGAGGCGAAAGACTTATCCAGTAATTTGGTTATGGCCTTTGGACATTTACTTTTTGACTACGGTTACAGTCGAGTTATTAGTAGCTGTAAGGAATATCATTTTCTGTGGGGGCTAGGTGAGACAACTTGCAGAGACATTCGAAAAAGTCCTCAGGCGACACTCACCCAGTTGGGCTTGTTGGATCCCATTAAAAAAATCATTCAGCGCTATGAGGATAAGAAAGTTTCCTATCCAAACGATAAGAGCTTAGAGCCAAGGGATGTTATTAGCATTAACTGCTTAGAGTATGGAAAGGAACGGATTCAGCAAAAAGTTTACCAAGTAAAGCTGGGTCGTCATAAATTGTGGCTTAAAGTTTTGCAACATCCAAAGCTTGAGTATAAATCCGGTGACTCCATTCAGTCTTTCCAGCTGGCCTCAAAGCTCGCTAGTTTGCGTTTTAACTATGGTCGACTCCTCAGTCGCTCGAGTCTGTCAGATGGCGAAGAGGTTCTTGTTACCGAAGAAATGGTTACACAAGATGACTTTCGATTTACCCGGGTGGTTTTTTTAGAAGAGATCGATGTATTTTTAAATCCCTATTGGCTACTTGAAAGAGAAGATATTTTGGAGATTTACCCCTACTACTTACACCTGACTCACTTCGTAAACAGTTTTAGAAATAATTATGCCCAGGGCCGGGGGCGATTATGATTTTTGCGGGAATAAGAAGCGCGAAAAGAGCGTTAGTGCCGTTTTTACTTCTTTTAATTTTTGCACTACCTCAAGACGCGGGTTCGCAAAGCAAAGACGGCGATCAAGAGGCTGATAAGCAAGAAGTCGCTCAACAGGATGTCGTAAGACAGGGTGCGCCCTTTACTAAAGAAGATCGCATTCAGTATATTTTTGAGAGTTTACAGGCCATTCTTTCGGCAAAAAAGAATGCTGTTGATAATACCTATCAGTTTTTGCGAGTTCTAAGGAACTATAATTGTATTTCGGCGGTGAGGCAGCTCGAAGTACAGTGCTTGATCGAGTCGGCTAAAAGAAATTGCCAAGGCTTTAGGCGCGCGAGTGCAAAGCAGTGTCAGCTTTACTCTGACGTGATGATCGCAACGATGTTAGAAGAACCTCGAATTGTTACCAGGTCCCTGAAAGCTAAAATTGCCAGAGAAAGTAAGAATGCAATTGGCCCCGCGGTTCAGCGAGAAATTGAGAGACATTTTTCGGTTGTAACCTTGAGTCTTTTAGCCTCAAAGCATTGGAACTGTAAAAGTGATGATTGGTCCTGTATTGCGAAGGCCATTCATGGTTTTTGTGATAGCTACACTGTAGATCGAAGTGGATCCTGGCAAGGTTGTGCCAGCGGGATTATTTTTTATATTGGCGCGAGTAAGGGTTAGGAGAATCCATGGCAAAAGAGCTTTTTCACCTTCTTAAGAAAGAAATCGAAAACTTACACGCGGCTGGATTATTCCACGACGAGTATATGACGGGTCATCAGCACAAGGCCCAGCTTGACATCGATGGGAAGTCTTTTATCGATATGACTTCAACCGACTATTTGGGCCTGGCCCAGGACCCAAGAATTGTGGATGCCGCAAAAAAAGCCATCGATGATTATGGACCGGGCACTGGCTCCCATAGGTTTTTGGCGGGCACAGGGCAGATTCACCTCGGTCTTGAACAAACCATTTCTGAATTTTTAGAAAAAGAAAGTACCGCATTGTTTTCGAGTTTGTACCAAGCCAATGTGGGGATTTTTGAGAGTTTGGTGAATCACCAAGATTATATTTTTGCCAATTTTAACTGCCACCCCTCTATTTTTGATGGCATTCAACTCTCAAAAGCAAAAAAACAATATTGGGGCTTTGGCGACCTGACTGATCTAGAAGATCAATTAAAGAGATCCCCTCGGGCGCGCTTTCGTTTTATTTTTGCAGAAGGGGTTTATTCCCACGATGGTAAGGTGGCCGACCTTCAGGGCATTTGTGATCTCGCAGATAAGTACGATGCCATAGTGATTTTGCACGATACCAGTGGCATTGGTGTTGTCGGTGAAGGGGCCCGAGGAAGCGCAGAACTTTGTGGGGTGTTGGAACGAATCGATATTATTACAGGAAGCTTTTCAAAGGCCCTCTCCGGAGTGGAACTTGGTTTTGTGGCTGGCAACCAAGATTTAGTGCGCTGGCTTAAGCAAAAATCGAAGCCCTATGTGTTTTCTACCAGTCCTTCGCCAGCCCTTGTGGCTTCGGCCAAAGAAGCTCTATCGATTGCAAAAGAGGATGCCGAAAGAAGAAGGGGGCTTGCTGAAAGGGTTCAGCATTTTCGCGAAGATCTAAATGGGGCAGGATTTCGCTTGGTCAAGGGCGAACATCCCATTGTCGCGGTTTTAACCAATGACGCTGTAAAAACGCAAAAGGTCGTGGATCACCTGTTTGCACAAAATATTTTTACGACCGGTTTGTGTTACCCTGTGGTCCCAAAGGGGTTTGCGAGAGTTCTCTGTCAGGTTACGGTCAATCATACCCCCGAAAACCTACAGCAGGTTACAGAAGCCCTGAGTGTAATTGGGCTCCGATTGAAGATTATAAAAAAGAATTAAGGGCGTTTAGGCTCTTTTTGAGTACTGCAATATCAAGTTGAGAGATCTTTTTCTCTTCATTCCATTTTTTGAAGTGTAGATATCCTATCCAGCAACTAAAGGTTAATCACTCTTTAGAGTTTCAAGGAGACCTTAGAGGTATCAGATTTGCAATCATTAGACTTGGGTATCGTTAAATTAGGGGGCAGATATGAGATCGATCAGGGGGATTTTAGTTTTCATTATTAGTTTTTATGCAATTTACTCCCAGGGTGCGAATTGTTCAGATATTGTATCAGATGGATACAATCTTCGAGATACGAACTATTATTGTTCGACAACACTTGTAGTTCCTTCGGGGGTGACCCTAACTTCTCGGGACCTTACACGTCGGGGGAGAATTATAGCTGCTTCCAACTTTGATTCCTCTCAGCCGCTAATTCGTCTGGAGAGAAATTCCAGTTTGATTGGAGTAATAGCAAATGGAGCGTTTAGAGCCAAAATAATAGTAAGGGTAGCTCCAAATATTGTTAACTCGCTTATTGAAAATAAGTCTGGATTAGACAATGACGAGTACGGAATGGTAATCAATGATAATGTAATCATAAATGCCTATAATGGTTCTAGGAATTATCCGCTTCCTTCGATGGCAACCAGTCGGACTGACGTGGCTGGTATATGGGTCAAAGCAGGTGGTTCGACGGGTTACATTCAAAGATTGCATATCGAAAAAAACCATATTTATAATATTGGTTTTAAGTCATCTGGAGAAAATCAAGGTAAAATTCATCCTCTAGATTGGGAGTCCCGGGGGCACGCCATTTACATGCGAGGTGTTGTCGAGGCCCATGTAGAGAATAATATTATTTCTCACACCCTCAGCGGAGGGATTAATTTTGGCGGTTGTAGAGATATACTAGTTAAAGGAAACGAAATAGATATGACGGGACTCAATAGAGTATATGGTGCTTCAGCTGGTTCCGTTTCTGATGGAATTACGGCCTATAAGAATAGGCAATCGATTTACTCAGGTCTTTATGCATCTGGGAAGAACGAGAACTACAGAATTTTGCATAATACGATCGAACGAAGTTATAATAATGGGATTCATGTTTCGAGAAATAATATTACCCTAAAGCACAATACGGTTACGGGCCAACTTTACAGAGGAATCTATTACGGCCATTGGAATGAGGGCGGGACCATTCAAGAAGACCCCATGGAGAATGCTTCAATTAAATACAATAAAGTCACCTATGGAAGTAGTGGTGGGCGATATAGTGGTGCTATCTTCGTGCGAACACCACCCACTGGTCGAATTAATGTGCAGATCAAATATAATAAGATATTGGACTAATCTTGCATATCAGTTCTAAATTAGAAGTTTATGTTCTTAATTTTAGCGAGTGTCTCTCTCAAGCTTTGATTGTAGCGATGAGAATTATTGTTATGGGTTGGCATTTCATCTATAGTCTGAATAAGGTCCTTTGCTAAAGGAGCGAGAAAGTCATAGTCGTCTGTAAAATCAAGAGAGCCTAGAGAAATTGCGCACTTTGGATTGATTTTGCAGAACTCGTACAAGTAGTTTTTTACTAAGTCATCATTCTCCTCGATAGAGGCCAACACAATTTGCGAGTGTAAGCCTATGCAGTTATCAGGCTCAAGTTTTAGCAGAGAATCTACAACAGGGATAGTCATCTCGGGATCATCCAGTATATCAAGGTAAAGGTCGCAAAGTTTTTCGTGAGCAGTAATATTGTTTGGAAATAGTTCTAAGACATGCTCCCAGATTTCTTTTTCCCAGGGAATTGCTTTCTTTGAATCGATCTGTTCAAGTTCTTCGATACTCACCAGGGATTCTTCGTAATTCAAGTCAGTGCCGTCAATGTGCAAGGCCAATTCGATCCAAGCTTTTTCATTTTTATTATTTTGATCGACTTTATTGAGTAGTTCGATATATATTTCGACAAATTCTCTTTTGTCCATATTAAACCTTATCAATTGATTGAATTTACGTATTCGATGGTAGTAAATTAAGATTACAGTTGGCAATAAATTGCTCTAGACATAACTTAAAAATTTGCCTTATGTCGAGTCAGTCGACACCGAAAAGGTCGTACGAAGAGATTGTGAAAACTGGAGGAGTCACCTTGAAAAAGATGGATTTGATTCTATTAATGAGTCTCTTTTTAATTCCATTGAGTGTTGCTTTTTTCTTGCCAATAAACTCTTTAGAAAAAGGCTATTTGGGAGCGCCTAAACCACTTTTTACACTCAAAATGATTTGGTCCAATAGTGTGTTTGAAAAAGTGGTGTTTATAGTATTTCTTTTAAAGTGTTTGCTTTTGCCTCTGTTAGTTTATTGGTTTAACGAAAATCAAATCTTGTCATGGACGACTTTAATTGCTGTGGCATTATTTGCAATCCCGGCGACGGCATTACTTCTATTAGCTTTTTTGCTGCACGAGAAAAACTTAATTAGTACGACCCAAATATATTCTATGAATATTTGGGGATACACTTTGGTCACATGGAGTTTAGGGACAGCTCTGTTTTCTTGTTACTTAGTTGTCAAAAAGATTATCTCTTAAGAGGAGTTTTTGGCTACTCTTTGAATACCCAGCTTGCGACTTCAGTACCCAACTTTATTGCAAGGAGAAGTAAAATGACTCCTGAGACGAAGGATACAATTCTCATTGCTTTTTGATTGTTTAGAATGTTTCCCAAAAGGGAAGCAGAGAATGCCAGTCCAAAAAACCAGAGGGTGGAAAATGAAGATGCTCCAAGTCCAAACAAAAATCTTTCTTCGAGGGATATAAACTTAGAGGAATACCCTCCCACTAATACAATTGTGTCGAGATAGACATGTGGATTTAAAAGGCTAAAGGCTAGACTTGCAAATGTTGTTCGCCAAAATGTATTTGTATCTGAGTGCAAAACAGAAAAAGTTATGGTTTTTCTGGATTCGTTTACTTTCATTGCCCCGTAGAAAAAAAGAAAGCCGACTCCTGCGACTCCCAATGAAATTTTTAGTATTGGGTATTGAATAAAAAATGTCGCAATTCCAAGAACTCCAATGAAGATTAAAGAGGCGTCGCAAATAGAAGAAACGAGAGCAACTTGAAAGTGCCTCTTTTTTTTAAGGCCCGAATTTAAGACAAAAATATTCTGAGCACCTAAAGCTAAAATTAAGCTGGCTTGGAGTAGAAAACCTTGAATGAATATGCTAATCATAAAAATCCTAGGAGATGGAATGAGGAGTTAGTGAATATTCTTATTCAACTCATCGAGGGCATAGGGCCAAGCTTCTTTATGGTCATTCATTGATTTCTCGCTAGAGAAACCAGAATGCGTTAGCTTCACGAGAGTTCCACTATTAAGAGGTGTGAGTTCGATTTTTAAAACGGTTTCGGCTCCCTGAGTGCCAGCCTCTGTTAACCAGGTCATTTCAATGAACTTTGCGGGCTCAAGTCTTAAGAACCTGCCATAATGGGGATGTCTTTGCCCTTCAAACCTTGATTCAAAGAAGTAGGGTTTGTTTGCGACTGGCTCCATGATGATGGCTTCGGGTGAAGCGAACCATTTCGAAAATTTATTCGTGGTCCAAGCAGCAAAAACATCTTCTGGAGTTGCATCAATTTTTTTCTCTACGACCAACTTTAATGGTCGATTTGATAAATCAGGCTGTGCAATGACTTCAGTATTCATAGGTCCTCCAAGACTAAGCTC
Organism: Bdellovibrionia bacterium; assembly: GCA_030424665.1. Lineage (GTDB taxonomy): Bacteria > Bdellovibrionota > Bdellovibrionia > Bdellovibrionales > JAGQZY01 > JAUHWN01. Next base: position 11,719 of record JAUHWN010000011.1, read on the forward strand.
TTGATTGTGGGGACTGTACAGAAGAATCGGCGAAATGACTAGTGTTAGAAGCCTGGCTTTTTAATCTATTAAAGTCTGGAGTTCCAGTATTGATGTTTTAGAGCATTCTTGGATTCGGGTATTCCGGTTTAGTATAATTGCTGAATTCCGTATATGGTTAATTGTATTCAGGATTCTGTTTCGGGACTAAATGACGGGGTGGACGTCTCACTCCTCGCCATCCTAGCTGCGGGGGTTCTCAAGCTCGCAAACCCGCCTGACTTTTAATGTCTCGCTATTGAATCTAAGTATTTGCATTAGCTCAAATAAATCCAGTATGTATATATTATTAAAAAAGCGAATTGAATCGAGCATTTCAAGGAACTCTTTGTCTTGGTGCAGGATTTGTAATATGTGTAGTCAAAACTAATACCAGGAAACTAGATTATGATAAGTACGTTTGACTTAGGGTTGAGATATGGCGGTAGAACCCTTTTTGACGAAGTGAACATCAATTTCACTCCCGGAAATTGTTACGGTCTCATTGGCGCTAATGGTGCTGGGAAGTCGACCTTTTTGAAGCTACTTGCCGGAGACGTTGAGCCTACTAACGGACATATTTCGAAGGATAAAAATACGAGATTGTCATTTTTGAAGCAGGATCAAAATCAATTTGATTCAGAGACTGTAATGAATACGGTCCTTATGGGAAATCAAGACTTTTATGCCCTTTTAAAAGAGCGTGAAGCGCTCTATTCGAAATCTGATTTTTCTGATGAAGATGGAATGAAGTCGGCAGACCTTGAAGTTAAGTTCGCGGAAATGAATGGATACGAGGCAGAGTCCGAAGTTGGAATTTTGCTTGCGGGGCTCGGAATACCAGTTGAATTTAATGATCGACTTATGAAGGATATTGACGGGAGTTTAAAAGTTAAGGTCCTTCTTGCTCAGGCTCTTTTCGGTGATCCTGATATTTTACTGATGGATGAACCGACGAACCATTTAGATATTCAAGCAATTCGATGGCTCGAAGAGTTTCTTTCTAAATTTGAAAACACAGTTATAGTGGTCAGTCATGATCGGCATTTTATGAATCGAGTTTGTACGCATATTGCTGATATCGACTTTGCAAAAATTAATACTTACACAGGAAATTATGAGTTTTGGAGGCAAGCTTGCGAACTCAATCAAAAGTTGCTTTCGGATCAAAATAAAAAGAATGAGGCGAAAGCTAAGGATCTAAAAAACTTTATTGCGCGATTTAGTGCTAATGCCTCAAAGTCTAAACAAGCGACTTCGCGACTCAAGCAGCTCAGTAAACTTGAACTCTCTGACATGCCCGTGAGCTCTAGAAGATACCCCTTTGTCGGTTTCAGTTCAAAGGTAGAGGCCGGTAAAGATATTTTAAATGTCGAAGGATTATCAAAGAAAGTTGAAGGGGAGCCGTTATTAGACAATATTAATTTTCGAGTCAATAAGGGCGACAAAATTGCTTTTCTTAGCAAAAGTGATGTTTCGATCAGCACTCTTTTTGATATTGTCGCTGGAAAGATCGAAGCGGACGCAGGATCTGTTAACTGGGGCATTACTACGAAGACTGATTATTTTCCGAGCGATAATTCTGAATATTTTGATGATTGTGAATACAGCCTTGTTGATTGGCTCAGGCAGTATTCTGAAGATAAAGAAGAGTCATTTATTCGAGGTTTTTTAGGAAAGATGCTCTTTAGTAAAGATGAAGCGCTTAAAAAGGCAAGCGTCCTTTCTGGTGGTGAAAAAGTGAGGTGCATGCTTTCAAAAATGATGCTCTCTGGTGCTAATGTTTTGATTCTGGATCACCCAACAGCTCACTTAGATTTAGAGGCTGTTTCTGCTCTTAACGACGGTCTTTGCAAATTTGATGGAACCCTTCTATTTGCCTCTCAGGATCATGAAGTTGTCCAAACTGTCGCCAATAGAATCATAAGTTTGGACGAGACAATTCAATTTGATGAGCCCGTAACTCTCGAGGAATATTTTGAAAGAATGCTCCCTGTCTAATTAGTAACTATTGCGGCCAAAACCTTTTTGAGAAGACAGACGGTTAAATCGAAAAGAATACTCCCGTTAATCAATAAATTGAATCCGAGCAAGTGATGTGTTATTTTCTTTCGTTTTTTTCCATGACGCAGAGAAATAGGGGGCTTCCATGAGATTTGAAAACTACGATATTTCACCTCAAATAAAAACTAATTTAGAGGGCCTTGGTTTCTTGAGGGCAACTGATATTCAGTTTAAAGCTATTCCAGCGATCATGAATGAAGAAGATGTCCTGGCTATTGCACAGACGGGTACAGGTAAGACCGCTGCTTTCGCGATCCCAATTGTCGATCGAATACATGGACTTAAAGAATCTAAAAAAAGTAATGGAATATATTGCTTGGTTCTAGTTCCCACGAGGGAGTTGGCTCAGCAAATAGGTAAAGTATTCGCAAAAATTTCAAGGGGAACTAAGGCAAATAGTTATGCAATTTATGGTGGAGTTGATCAAGACCCTCAGATTCGGCAGCTCACAGGCGGAGTTGATATTTTAATTGCAACACCAGGACGCATGTTTGACCTTATTCACCAAGAGCATATTGATGTAAGTCGAGTTAAGACTCTAGTGCTAGATGAAGCAGATCATATGCTCGATCTTGGCTTTATTGAAGATATTGAAAGTATCAAGCGAAAGCTGACCCAGAAGCATCAAACTCTGTTCTTTTCAGCTACGATTAATAAGACCATAAAGAAAATGGCGTATTCTCAAATCAGGACAAATGCTCTAAGAATTCAAATAGCTCCTGAAAACAGAGTATCTAAAAATGTAGTCCATTATATTGCGAAGGTCTCAATGGATAAAAAAAGACATTTGTTGGTGAATATTCTTTCTAACCAACCTGATGTAAAATGCATGGTTTTTGTTCGAACTAAAATTAGGGCTGAACGGGTCGGAAAGCACTTGGCAAAAAATAAAATTGATTCGCTCAGTATTCATAGTGGAATGGAGCAAGAAGAAAGAGAAGAAAATTTGGAGAAATTTAGAGAGCAAAAGTCGGGTGTCTTAATTTCGACAGACGTCAGTGCTCGTGGAATAGATCTTCCAGGAATTGAACTTGTTGTAAATTATGATTTCCCTGAAGACCCTGAGTATTATGTACATAGAGTGGGTCGTACTGGTCGCGGTTTTGAAACCGGAGAAGCTCTATCCTTTTGTAGTATAGAAGAGGCAGAAAAACTAAAAGAGGTTGAAGAGTTTATAGATTCAAAAATTGAAGTTCTTGAAATCTATGAAGGTGCATTAAAAGAAAAGTCGGAGATTGATTTTGGTGAGATTAGTTTTGAAAAAATGATCGAAGAAGAAGAGGAAAATCTAAGAAAAATGAGGCCTAAAAAACCTAAGCCTAAGAAGAAAAAGTCGAAGAAAATCAAATCGAAAAATAAATCTAAGAAAAATAAGAAGTAAATCGTGTTTCGTCTCTCGTAGTCGATGAGGCCTTGGCCCTCATTCTGTTCCAATCCCAATCACCTAAGACCAATCTTCTTAAATCGCCCAAAGACGCGGCTTCGAGTGATCGAGGAATGAGTCGTATAAGCATACGTCGCAGTGACGAGATTACGAAGAAAACAAAGTATTTGGGCGATTTAAAAAGATTGGCGGGGTTGACGGGATCTGATCTCTTATCAACCCATGATCTGTCATCTGTTGGTAAGAATATTAAGTATTTACTGTTGACTTAAAATTCTTTCCGCAGTCGATACAAAAGTCTGACCGGTCTTTGACTTTACGAGCGTGATCCTCATGGGTACAGTTTTTTTTCGCAATACGACTATTTACAACTTTCCCGCAATCTGGACAGTGCCTGACACTCACATTCATTTTTGAATGGTTGAAGTTCTTACATCGATCCATAATATTATACCCGTACCCTTCTAAAAAGTTCTTTGGTTTATCCAAAGTGATATTTTCTTCTGAGAGAGAATAATTACCTCTCTAACAACCTCTAAAGCGTCAATTCCACAGCATGAACTTTCAAAATGAAAGCTTGATGAAATGACTTCTAAGAACCCATTGATCTCTGATTCTCCATTTAAAATTCTAAGCTTTATTATTGTTCCCATTGGTGTGGACCGCTCATGGATTTGAAGAAGTTTTTCTATATCAATGGTATCTTGATCTGAAAGTTCAAGGCCTGAAATTGAAATTGAACAATTCGAAGGCCTCATGTTTTTCTCCAATTAGAAATAAGGAATCAGCAAAATTCAGAGGTACTTATCTCTTTTAATGTCTAGTTCGTTGATTCGACGACCTACGTTCAGCCTTCTGGATGGCTTCATTAACAATGAGGTTCCTGCCAGAGACTTTAAATCCGTCAAATTGGCTAATGGCTGTTTCTCCTGCATTGCTATCGCTGAACTCTAAAAAGGCAAAACCGCGTGATTTACCAGTGTAGCGATCCTTAACTAAATTCAATGAATTAATGGGACCTACTTGCGTAAAAAGGTCCGATAGGTCTTCTTCTGTAGTTTCAAAACTAAGGTTTCCAATATACAATGTCATTTTGACTCCTTAACTAAGTCGACAGCTTAGTTGTTATAAGCAGATGCTTCTTCATTCGCGGCACCAGAGTATTAAATTTATTTTCCTGAAAGAACTTAAATAGAGGCAATTATAAAGAATTGCAAAGACTTAGCAATTTTAGGCGGTACAGGCATTTAAACCCTGAATCCGTAATACTAAGATCAGCATATCATTGTTCGAACTATTAGCAAGAATATAATGGCAAATCATCTCTAATGCTCCGTAATCGATCTGAATTGATTGGATGACTTTATTTTTGATCGATGCCACCGGCCTCTTACAATTTATTTAGCTTTTCGTCGGAAATATTAATCTCTTTTTTACGGATTTAATGAGATTTGAATAATTTATAAAGAGGTCAATATTTGAGATCGGTTCCTTATTCTTTGTAAACTTGCTTTCCCCATCTTTTAACTCGCGGGAGAAATCTATAAATGACAAAGTGATATATTTTTGGAGGCATCAATTTTCTAAACCAAAAAAGTAGCCATGCATCCAATGTAACGTAAATGCGAAGTGGTGGGTTGTCCTTCTTCAAAACCCTATCTATTTGCTTGGCAATAGTTTCGTTTGTTGAATGAGATTGATGCATTCGATTCGAAATGAGTTGTTTCATGCCGATATAATGCTCGTGATAAGTGCTTAATTGATTGATGCAGCTTTTCTCACATTTTCTGCTTTCCGTGGTGTTTTCAAATCCTTCTGAATCAATGAAGCCAGGAATAATTAGAGTGACGTGAATATTCCATGGTTTCATTTCATACCAAAGTGACTCTGACGCAGCTTCAAGAGCATACTTTGAAGCGCTATAGGAGGACATAGTAGGCATGGCCATAAATCCACCCGCAGAGGAAATATTTATAATTTTACCATAATTATTTTTTCTCATGAGTGATAAAACATGTTCTATCATATGAAATGGAGCTAAGTAGTTAACTGCCATCTGAGTTTTTCTATAGGAATCGGTTGAATCTTCAACGGTAGATCGATCCGTTATGCCTGCATTATTGATTAAAATATCGACGTTGCCTAGCTTCTCGACGACTTCGGCAATGACATTTTCAGTTTGTTGGTAATTGAGGACATCAAGGCTTCTCAGCCAAACAAATTCTGAATTGAATATTGATTCACCTTCGAATCTTTTCATCGAAGCTTTGCGTGCAGTTAATACTAGAAAATACTCATCGCCTTGAATTAACTTTTTTGCAAGTGCTAGACCAAGACCTTTGCTAGCTCCCGTAAGTAAAATTATTTTTCTGTTAGTTCGTCTCTTTGAATTTAAATTTGTAAGATTTATTGTCGGGTTATTCATAGTAGCTACTAATTTTAGATAACGTTGCTTTTAATTTAAGCCATAGTTTAGAAATTTTAGGACCTAAAAGTTTTTTATTTCCTTCAGACAATAAATATGAATCTTTTATTTCATTGTCTATATTATTTAACTGCTTCTTTGCTGAAATTAATTGAAAACGAACCGTAGTTCGTAATAGAGGTTCTAAATATCGCTCTTTTAATACAAGTTCATTTATTTCGTTATTTGTGCTTCTGATATCTAATGAGTTTGGTATTTGTCCGTATAATTTTCTCACGAAAAATCCTTTTTTTAAGTTCGTTTTATTTCAAGATCTATCAGCTCAAGTTTTTTGAGCTGGAGTACTGAGAAATTTATGTTTAATTGCTATCTCGTAACTTTATAGAATATTGAAATCGGTGTGGTTACTGACTGGGAAACTCTAATCTCCCGATCAAACAATCTAAAACCATTACACTTCTTGATCGCATTGTCTCCATCGATCCGTTTTTCGAAGTGTGCATATCCAATACCTGCTGACATGCCATACTTATCGAGTTTGACTGCCGAACAGATGTAGCCTTTTAAGTCACTCATTAAACTAGATAGGTCATTAGAGGTAACGGTTTTGTTTAAATTTTCAATTAAAATAATCATTGGGATTCCTAACTTCTGAAAAAAAAAGGGGGGGGTCAGAATACTCGTTGTTGCATAAACACTCTAATTTGTGCTCTTAGTAATAATATAACGTCTTTAACAACTAGAATTGGTTGTGTGCCACTGGAGTTTGCTTCAAATTTGAATGAATTTGATTGAACAGCAAGATTACCAGTAAAACTATTCTCATGATTTGATAGGTGCAACCTTAAATTGCTACCAGATGGAGTGCATCGTTCTAGTTTTTTAAGAAGTTGATCTATTTCTAAGTAGGAGTCTTTAGGAATTTTTATTCCGGATAGAAAGATTTTGCAGTTCGTCGGTTTCATATAATTATCCTTTGCTGGAGCAATGTCCTGCCACGATGATTTACTCATTCAATTCTTGAATGAGTAGTGATTCAATTTTCTTGAATAAAAATAGATGTGACAAATTTCAAGAAGGGAAAAATACCTTAGTATCTCAGATTAAGAGTTTTCACCAAAACTCAATAACTTATATACACCATAGCACGATTGAATTAACTCAACAAAGAAGTTTATGATTATTCTCTTCAAGTCTACTCCAATTGATATGACTATTAAATTGCCTTGCTTCTTTACACTTCCAAGAGGTCTAGTGATGCATTACTTGATTTTTCTATGAGGTCCCTATGTTAGGTTTAGAATTCGTTTGTAGGGTCATTCCAAGGGGACTTGGGGAGTTCATTTGGAATAGTTGCAAATAAGGCGTTTGATAAAATCACAAAGCACTTTCCCAAATCTGATTTTAAATCATTATTAATTCAGAAAGAAAATAAGAAGTATGAAGTGGGGTGTAATAAAGATTATTTAGTTTTTTTCTCAATGCCCTTTGGGTTGTCTAAATATGAGCTAGAAGACAAGTATGGTGTGCCTGATGAGCTTGAGTACTTTGATCAAAACAAATTGAGTCATATAGCAAACAAGATCTACTACAAGGGTAAAAAGCATCATCTTTATATCAAAACCACGAGCAAAATAGTATCTCTATTAGATGATAATCGCGTTGATTATTTGTCTCTTTTGTTCTTAAAGGAATACTTAAAAAAGCTTTCCGTAGCCGTTCAAGAGTTTAGAGATAGAAAAAAAGCCAGTTGAAGTGAGAGTTATCTGCGTATTTCAAGGCTGGCTTTCGTTCTCATGTATTTGTATCGGGACCCAATCTATATTGAGCATCTATCTAGATTTTTGCTCAAGAGAAGAAGCACACTTTTTATCAGTGCAATTTGCGAACTCAAACCGAGTGATAACGCACAATAGATAATAATAAGTTTCAGGTATAGTTTGATCATTTTTACTCCTCGGATTTTGAGGAAACTTGAAACCCATGGGTAAGTATGTGTACCACTTTCCATGGCGGCTAGCGCCTAAATGAGAGCCTCTAAAGGCCACTTGATTGATGCTACCATCGTGCTACCACAATGCTACCAACTGGTGAAATGAACTGAAATACACCGAAAGGTGTACTCAAAGTCTCTTTATCAGATCGAATTAAATAAGTGTTGAGAATGATTTCTCTATTTTGTGCTATCGAATTTTTAACGAGATAAATGGCGGGGTGGACGGGACTCGAACCCGCGGCCTCCGGCGTGACAGGCCGGCGAGTATAACCCGCCACGTCATATTATTTCCGAAATCCGGAGCGAAGCAACATACTCTTATCGGCCTTTAGTCCTGGATTTTAAGTAGAGATGGCACACAGAATGCTTGGGTAAGTGTTGAAGACAAAATTAAGTCTTAATCTTTAATGGTAAATATTATAGACTGTCTGGACTAAGGGATGGCCGCGGCCCCCTTCCTAGACTTCGTATTACAATGGGACATTGAATGGCATCTAGCAAATCAACATCGATAGAAAAGTATCTTAACAAATTCACATGCGAGGACACTCTTAAGTTTCTAAGGAAGCTACCTGATAACTCAATCGACCTCGCCGTAACATCTCCTCCTTACAATATTAAAAACTCCACAGGCAATGGCCTTAAAGATGGCAGAGGCGGAAAATGGTCTAATGCCCACCTGCTAGATGGCTATACCGACCACGCAGACACAATGCCATATGACCTATATGTTGAATGGCAGAGACAATGCATCTCTGAGGTCATGAGGGTTTTAAAAGAAGATGGTGCATTCTTTTACAATCACAAGTGGCGAGTTCAAAAAGGACTTATCCAAAACCGACAAGAAATCGTTGAGGGCTTTCCTTTAAGGCAAATAATTATTTGGCAAAGGGCTGGTGGGTTTAATTTCAATCCTGGCTATTTCCTTCCCACTTATGAAGTGGTTTACATGTTCACAAACCCTAAGTTTAAACTTGCACCAAAAAAGAATGGGGTCGGAGATGTTTGGAAGTTCCCGCAAGAACTTAATAATCCTCATCCTGCACCATTTCCAGTTTCATTAGTTGAAAGAATCATAGATTCTACACATGCCAAAGTAGTTCTAGACCCTTTTATGGGATCAGGAACAACTGCTATTGCTGCCAAATTATGCGGCAGAGACTTCATAGGCGTAGATTTGTCTAAAGAATATTGCAAAATGGCTAAAGACCGAATGAAAAAGTATGAGGCCAACCCGGAGCTTGGGGATCCGTATTCTTATGAAAAAATTAAAAGAAAGCCGCCCAAGAACAAAAAGCCCATAACTGGGAAGAGCAACTCGAAGCAAATCGAGATGCTTTAGTACCATAGTCCAATTCTTCCCAACTCTGTTCGAGAGGAAGCTCATCCGTTTTACAATTTAAGGTGGACATCTACACCTTGGATTTTGCGAATTGGAACAGTTTTCTTTAGAATCTTTGATTGAGAAACTTAATGGCATTGTCAATAAATGGCATCCTGGAACTCGCCCGGGCAATGATGGCAATCAAGGCAATACATTAGAAGATCTTCTTGGAGTTGAAGAAAATAATTTTTCGATACCTGACTTTGGGGTTTATGAAATAAAAACTCAGAAAGCTGAGACAGGGAGCCTGATTACTCTTTTTCACAAAGAGCCAAAGCCACCCAAGTCCGTGCCTAAACTTTTACTCGCGATGGGTTGGAAGCATTCAGAAGCTGGCAATAAGTATCCTGAAAATGAAATGAGCTTTAGAATGACGACGCCTTCAAACACCTATACATCAAGAGGTTTTACCGTCTCAATATATGAAGAGACAATAAACATCGAATTTGACAAAACAGAAGTTAACCTTGCTGATTCTGATCGCACCAATAACTACAATAATTTAGGAGAATGGTTAACAGAAATCGAGAACAGAAGTCCTGTTAACTACAAGGATATTTTTCCACTATTTTATGATCGCAAAGATTTTGAATCAAAATGTATTGAAAAGTTAGATAAAACTTTATTTGTCACATGCAAAACTAGAAAGAAAAATGGCAGAAAAGAATTCTTTTTTGATGAGGCGTTCCTGCTTGAAGGATTCAATCACGATAAGATGACTGAGCTTTTTTCTCAAGGTGCAGTTTACATAGATTTTGATGCTCGGACAGGTCATAATCATGGGACTAAAATTCGCATCAAAAAAGATCGGCTGCCTGACCTTTTCGATTTTTCGAGAGCAATTCTCTGAGAATCTTAATGAGCAAATTAAGATTAAATGGAAAACCCCATCAAGTCCCAGGATGCCTTCTGCTGCGTTTTTATGCTCCTCCCCTGGTGTTTGTATTCCTTGGAGATGCACCTCTTAGAGCGACTCCTGTTGGCTCTCAGAGCAAGTTTTTCGATATTTGGGCTCCCATACAATTTGAATATGATTATCACACTGGATCCACCTATTTACCCTCTATGCCCCCCTCAGACTTGTGAAGGGGATGCCCCTCGCGAAAAAAGGAGGACCAGATGAAAGGTAAAAATAATAACAAAAAGCAATCTAGCCCAATACGCTACGATTCTATTCAAATCTCTAACTCTCTTGAATACTTACTCCTCAGAATTGGCCAGAATGTCATTATTGTAAAGCTGAGTGAGATTGACAATTTGAGAGAGTCGAAATCCCAAACACAAGAGGCAGGTTAATCTTCAGGGGCTCTGTATTAGAGCCCCTTTTTGATTATTCTATTTAAAAATGATTTGTAGTCCTTGCCCGTTTTTTTGTTAATCAATTTCTTCTTATTAAAAAAGTCATTTAGTATCTGTTGAATAAATTCTTCTTCGTTCAAATGGTCTACCAAATCCTTGCCGGAATACTTTCTCAAAGTAGAGCGAAGTAATCTGACCTCAAACCTATAGAACGTTTTTCTCTTTCTGATTCTGTAAAGAGGTTCGTTGTTATAAAATTCAATTCTTTTTTTTGATTTTCTAAGCTCAGCCAACTTATTGTAAAAAACTATATCGTAGATCCGAGGATGAGTTATATATCTTGATTCTATATCTCCTCCAAGCTTCCCATAGGTTTTCTCCCATACTTCTTCACTTTTATCTACGATAGAAAAATTGTGAAAGTAAGAATTGACGTTCTTAACATCAAGAAAGTCTATGGCTATATCAATACGACTCATTCGAACCTCTCCAAATTCTTTTTTTAAGTATTTAAAAAGAGGTTTTAGCTTTTTGATATAGGCGTCCTTCTGGTCAAAAAATCTTCCGTGGCAAGTAATCATAGTCGATCTTGCATCGTGAGAAACAAACAGTTTGTCTCCATAATCGCACCACTTATTATTAAATCGTTTCGCGGTATAAAATTCGTACCCTATACCATTCAATAATTTCTCATACCTATCGTAATGGTTCTTCTCCATTAGTAATGGCTTGACCCAAGGAACTGTAAAAGTAATTCCATCTAGTCTGATTAAAACTCTAGGCTTTAAAGGTCTTCCAGGCTTCATTTTGACCTCCACTTCTTAACAATCAGATAGCCTGAGTGTGGTGCATCACCAATTACTCCACCGTCTATTTCATAGTAGAACCTCCCGAGCTTTAGTTTTCTCTCGTTTGTCAGAGATGTTGCTGATCCAGTTGCCGATTTGCTTTGGAATTCAGTGGCTCGATTCATGATTTTAACTTTAAAGAGTGAGCTCCTTAGGTAGGTAAACTCGCTCAAATTCGGTTCATTTGTCAGGAAAATAAGACATTTCCGGTACTCTCGACCTAACCTAGAAAGCTCATCCAAAACTTTGCTAATTTCCTCGTAAAGAGGTGAATCAGTCTTTCTATATTTTAGTAGCGAATATGCCTCGTCTATAATTATCCAACGCTGGGTCTTATTACCTTCTCTGCATTCGTCCAGGATAGACTGTAGTTCTGATAGAATTTCAGGTAAAACTGTATCGTCTTTAAATATTATTCTATTGAATTCCGGATGGCCCCAGTCAGTATCAGTTTTGCGATCAATTATTAGAACCTTGAATGGGGCCAAATTCGCGATAATCGTTTTAGCTAAATGTGTTTTGCCAGTACCAGGGCGACCGGTGATAATTATTGTGTTTGATTCTTTTGAATCGATGACTATTTCATCATCACCATACGTGTTTCCTATACTATAGTAAGTTAACTTTTTTTTTCAAGATACAACACTAATTTCTTTCTATCTTTAGTATGCTTATACAGGCCTTTCCCGTAAATATTCTCAACAACATGGTATTTTGCTCTTATATCTTTATCGCTCAAATTAACCGGATACCGATAGATGATTATTTTAGAAAACAGTATCCTTACAGTAATATCAAACACCTTGCTCTTGCTGGAAGCCAATCCTCCTTCAATAAGTTGTTCAAATCTCTCATCAGCGTTTGCAATAACTACTTTGAGCCAGACGATCATTATTAAAACGAATACACCAAGTAAAATCCATGCCTTGGTTTCCGTTGGTAAAGCTGTGAAGTAGTCGAACAATTGATTTAGTACTTTTTTTAAATTCATTTTCTCCTCCTTAAGAAAAAGAGGGAGCATTGCTCCCCCCTGGGTTATTTCTTTACCTTAATTTCCGATAGTCCAAACCGAAATTCAGGTCCATATTGATTATTCATTAGTCTAATATCCGCATGATAGACCTCAGACTCCTTTATGTATTTTAAAGTGTCCGGCTCTCTCATGAAGACAGTTAATGGCTTCGGTTCATCACTCCTTTCAAGCCACTTAAATGTTACGACTAGGTACTCTGTCTCTTTATGTGTTGTTCTCCCCACATCTAAGACTTTTATTGATTGTTTTGTGAAAATAAAATTTCTCATTTTTTCCTCCTTGAGTTTTATTTCTTTTTTGATGGCCTCATGCCACCTCAGAGATAAATGGAAAAAATCAAAGCCAATTTCACATTTTTTTTAGTTTATTTATATTTTTGTGCCCTATTAGATACGGGCACATGGGCATATTGAGGAAAATGTGTGGCTCGGCGTTTGGATCGCCGAGCCACCTTGCCATAAACACTAAGCCTCCCATTTGGAAACTTGCCCACTATTTGTGAAGCAACTTTCAATGGGAGGTAAGATGTTCTTTCTAATGTTGCACTTTGGATCTTTTCAGTTCTTTTTTATTTGGTCGGCATAGTCCCCTGGATAAACTCACCATCAGACTCAACAGCCCTATATATTTTATCCGTAATTACCTTTATATTTGTGTGTAGGGCGTCGTTTCGGCTCTCTAAAGAAATAAAAAGCTTTAAACAAATTAAAATGGTCCATAGCACCAGAGGCGAACGTCAATTAAAACAGGTCGTTAAAAAGCCTACAAACAAACGAGACGATTACAGAGAAACTACGGGTTACGAAATGCTTTATAGAGAAGCCTATGTTGCAGGATACACTAAGGCCACCAATAAGTTACGAAAATACAGAGATGAGTTAGCTAGAAAAGAAAAGTCCTTATACCAAAGCGTTGATGAATACGCTGATAAAGTCGCCAGACAAAAGCGGGCTGAGATTGAATTTGAATTTGAATTTTTGAATGACAACAAAAAAGCATCTAATTAACAAACTTCTTTAGGGTATTAATTCCAAGATGTGTAAGCTGATATCCCGAATAATAGGCTTCACATGTCGCAGCGGAATTTCCTAACGACTGGGCGACCAATTCAATGGGAGCTCCCTGAGAGACTAGATACACAGCAGTGCTGTGCCTTAGCCCATGGGTTGATATACTCTCGCCCACATATTTCCTGCTCAACCTCCTAATAAGATGACTCAAATTATTTTGTTTAACAGGAAGTTTTTTGTTCGATTCAGCCCAAGCTTTTACATATTTATACCCGCCTGGTATGATGAAGGCTGTTCGCTCTAGTTTAGTCTTGGTTTCATCTATCGATCCATCTCTCTTTTTTTGTTTTTTAACCAACACGATATCTTTTTCTACAAATTTTGGAGGCAAGTACATTAATTCTCCAGTTCTCATGCCGGTATAAAAAGCTGCAAGAATAAACAACTTTAAGTTCTGATCATCAACAGCTTCAGCTAGTTCATGTACTTGGTCTTTGGTCAAAAATTCTATTTCCTTTTTACTCTTGGCACTCTCCACCCAAAGCTCAACATCTGTCCTTTCTAGGAATTTTAGTATCGCCCGCAATGCCGTTCCAATTTTATTATGATTGGGGCCAGAGTATTTCTTATCTAGCTTCTCTTGAATCTGCTCTTCCGTTGCTGTTGTAATATTGACTTCCTCAAGAGCCTCAATAGCTCTCCTAAATTTTGCATATGAGGCATCTGGGTCTTTCATCCTGCGATTTTTAGGCTTCTTACGGTAGCTATTCCAAAACTTCTTCAAAACAGCCAGGTTATCAGTATTACCAGGGGGTAAGTTTTCACCTCTTCTGGTGTAAATACTTTCCCTGACTTTCTTGAGTCGCTCTCTCGCAACAACCTCAGAGATCTCATCTTCCAGAAATAATCTGTTGATTGCGTCGATTCGCTTGTCTTTGATTGTAGTGTTGGATGTTTTTCCGTCTTTCTTCTGTTGGTCAATTAGACGGAACTTTTCATTTTTTTTACTGATGAGTATGTAACTTTTCTTTTTCATAATTCGATGCTACCTGTTTTAACTTAGCCACTTGGGCTAATGCTTGGCTTAGCTTTATATGTTTCCCACATGAAGCAGCCAAGCCTCTAATAACAGACGCATCGGAAAGAAAGGTATAATTTATAACCCGACCTTGTTCCGTTTTTATAACCCGCGATTTTCTATCATTTTTGGTCATAAAAACGTGGTCCTTTTTTTGGAGTGTTTTTGATTACTTACGGACTATCATATCAAGCAAAATGGCGGGGTGGACGGGACTCGAACCCGCGGCCTCCGGCGTGACAGGCCGGCGTTATAACCAACTTAACTACCACCCCCCGCTACAAGGAATGAGCTAGAATTTATATCGGCAACAGCTCCATAGGGCAAGCTTAAAATCACAGTGCATAAAAAATGGGCTGATTTGGCTAAGTTATCGAAAATAAATAGGAAAAATAGTGGATTTGAGGAGTGGGTTTGGGGCTCATACCAAAATATCGGCCGATGATTTTGCCAAAGCTCCTGGTGGCAGAGCCTAATGCTCACTAAAGCTGCTTCGAAAATTCGATTTTTGGTTCGCCAGCTTCGCCTTCGAGGCTACCCGTAATGTCGTAACCCATTTTAAGGTTCAAAATCATCATGTTCTTAAAGCGATTAAAAGATCGCGTTTGAATGATCTTTCCACCCTGTTCTCGGACCCAGCGCTCTTGATCACGAATCAGTATTTTAGCGATCCCTTGGCCTTGAAACTCAGGAATCACTCCGCCTTGCCAACTCCTAAAGGTGTCTTTATCAAAAAAGTACCCCAGTTTAAATGCCACAGGCTGATCATAGTTGTACATGATCTGACAGAGCCAGCGATCAAAGGTCACTCGCTTTTCTTGAAAAATTCTTTGATCCCAACGGGTATCAAAAACTTTTTCGTAAAGCTCTTTGAGTGCCTGCATTTGAGTTTCTGGTTCTTGGCTGTAGACAGCCGTCAGTTCGTTCATGCATTCAACCTTTTCACAGAATCTTTCATCGGAGTTATTTCTTAGAGGAATATTCTTAAATGCTTAAGAAACTTCTATCTCTTAAATACCAACTCGCACATAACTTTTCGGTACTTTAAAAACTTTTCCACAGGATAAGGTGATCACAAGTGGTTACAAAATGCTGATTTAGACAAAAAGAGGGGAAGGTGTCAAAAATCATCCCGAATAGCTCCTCATATTTAAAAATAAGAAACCGATTTAAAGATTTTTATCCAAAAACTGAAGTATACACGATTGCGAACACTCTGTTGTACATCGGAAACGAGCCAAAGGTAAGTTTCAACCACACCGGTGCACTACCAAACTAAGCCATAAAGCAAAAGGTTGTGCATTTGCACTACCAAAAAGAAGCTTCTACCTTTTGGTTACGCACTTGCACTACCATTTGGTGCCTGGCACCTAGTGGCGGAAGATAACGGTGAAGCCGTAAAGGATGGCTGCTGTAGCGAGAGTAATGAGTAGGTTCATGGCCCCGGATTTTGCGAACTGGACGAGTCGGGCAATGGACTCATTCTCAAAATAGGATTTAAGCCGTCTTTGGCAGCGAAAGGCCAGAACCGCGAGCGTAAAAAGAACCACGCCAAAGAATATTCCGCGAGTCGTTCCTTTGCCGCCCAATTGAAAGCCGTAATACACTTCGTGAATTAAGGCTGCGAGTAGCATAAAGATATAGGCCTTAAAAAAGATATCTATAAACTTCAGGGCCGCTCTAAATTCAGAATTAGAAAACCGGGGAATGACCCTACGGTCTTTTCCACGACGTTCGATTTGTCCATCAACTGGTTTTGGTCTATTTCTTCGCTCCATGTACTCTATTTTTTCATTAATTGATCTCAGGTCAATCAAATGGCCTCTATTCTAGATATAGACCTTAGTTTAAATTTACTTCGTGACTTCCATAAGAATAGTTGGTCCCTTAGGGCATGACTCTCTTACAAGTGATTGTCCTCAGCCTCATCGCCGTGGCCACGGCCGTTTTGTCGGGAGTGATCGGCATGGCGGGCGGGGTGACCCTTCTCTCGATCATGACCTTCTTTTTGCCCTGGAATGTCCTCATTCCAATCCACGGAATCGCCCAAATGGTCAGTAACGGATCGCGGGCCCTGTTCTTAAAGAGTCACTTGCACAAAAAGATCTTTCTTTGGTTTTGCTTGGGAGTTCCCTTTGGAGTCCTTGGGGCCGTTTTTTTAGTGAAATCCATCGACTCTAAGACATTGCCCTTGTTACTTATCTCTGTCCTTATTCTCTACGTTCTCTTTAAACCCAAGAAATTACCTCCACTGAAACTTCCTATTCCACTATTTGCTGGAGTGGGGTTAGTTGCTGGTTTTTTAGGCATTTTGGTGGGTGCCACTGGTCCTTTCCAGGCTGTCTTTTTTTTGCGGGACGATATGAGCAAAGAGGAAATTGTCTCTACTAAAGCTCTTTGCCAGCTCGCGGTTCACTTCACGAAAATTCCTGCTTTTCTCGCCCTAGGCTTTGATTATGGAGAGTATTGGATGCTTATATTGGGTTTAAGTCTCGCGTCTATTGTAGGGAGTCGCATCGGCGTAAAGCTCTTGGGTAAGATTTCTGAGAACTTTTTTATCTGGCTTTACAAGATCGCTCTGTTTGCTGCGGTATTGCGCATATACTACAAGGTCCTCGAAGGAGAGGGGTTTATTTGAAACTAGCTCATTTACTTATTCTCTTATTTTTTTTGGGAGCTTGTCAGAGTTTTCAGCCGATCCATCGCCCGCAGAAAAATGTTTTGCCGCCGAAAAAAGGAACGAACCTACACGGTGGCGGATCCTATCGCCGGGAGCCCATGATTAAATTTGCGCTCCTCGAAGACCGATTGGGTTTTCACGATTATGCCCACCGATTTGGAATACAAGAGAAAACCTTTAATCCATGCATGCAAAAGGACGCCTTTAGCTACCCCGTGCTTTGTCACGATCATTATCTCACGGTGGTTCACCTTGATATCCGATGTCGAGAATCAGAAGGAACCGTCGAACAGGTTTACCATTCTGAGTTATCGCCACTGCGGAATCGCCGTTTAGAGTGGTCCGTTGGTCGACAAAAGGGAATGAGTCAGACCGACTACAAAGGCCGGGCAAAAATTTCGATACTTTCGGATCGCTCCGTGAAATATCAAAGAATTCGTTTACAGGCGGGGACGCAGTTTTTAGTGATGCGTCTTAATCAACTCAAACGCCTTGTCGTACCCCCTCAGTGGTGTGGGCGGTTTGGCTAAAAATCGAAAAAAAGCTTTTCATAGGTGATGGCTGAAGATACAAAAGGTTCCTAAGCCGTTCCGATGAAATCTGTTTAAAGGAGGAAACCTTGTCATACAATCAAGGTCAATTTGATCAGGATATGAGACGACTGCAGCAATACTTTCAAAGAAATCCAAAGTTTCCATTGCTGCTTGTTTTAGTCATCTTACTCATTCCTTTGGTCATGTCATCGTTTTATACCGTCCAACCCGATGAAGAAGCCGTTGTTTTACGATTCGGTAAGTACAGTCAAACAACCCAGCCGGGTCTTCATTTTAAACTGCCCTTCGGAATTGACAAGGCGATCAAGATTAAAACGAAATTGGTCCTGCAAGAAGAGTTCGGATTTCGCACACAGAGTGTGCGAGGGAAGAGAACCCAATACTCTCAAGCTGGTTTTGATGGCGAATCGCTGATGCTAACAGGGGATCTCAACGTCGCCGATGTGGAATGGATTACCCAATTTCAAATTGCCGACCCGAAAAAGTTTTTATTTCACATTCGAGAGCCCGTGCAAAATATTCGCGATATTTCTGAGGCGGTTATGCGCCGGGTGGTTGGTGATCGGCTCGTAAATGATGTTTTAACTGTAGGTCGGACGGAGATTGCTCTTGAGGCGGCAAGGCTCACCCAGGAAATTTTTGATAAGTATGATATCGGATTGAAAGTTGTTTCGATAAAACTTCAAGACGTGAATCCACCTGAGGCAGTTAAGCCTTCGTTCAACGAAGTGAACGAGGCTAAGCAAGAGCAGGAGCAGGCGATTAACCAGGCTGAGAAATACTACAACAAAGTCATTCCCGAAGCCCGCGGTAAAGCCGAGCAAAAAGTGGCTGAAGCTGAAGGTTACGCTGAAGCCTTAGTGAATCGCTCTGAGGGGGATGCCCAACGTTTTAAGGATGTTCTCACAGAATATCGAAAGGCTCCGAAGATTACGCGGGAACGTCTTTACCTTGAGGCTGTAGAAGATGTTTATAGCCGAGCTAAATCAATGACGATTATTGATCCCGAAATTAAGGGAATTTTACCAGTTTACCCTGGTGGGGCTAATTCGACTAAATAGGGAGAGGGTCAAGAAATGAAAAGATATATTTTACCGGCATTACTCGTATTAATTGTGGTCCTCGTTTACTCTGCCACTTTTGTGATTACCGAAGGACGGCAAGCGGTTATTACTCAATTTGGTAAACCCATTCGTTCTGTGAACGAAGCGGGACTCCATTTTAAAACGCCATTTATTCAAGATGTACGCATGATCGATTTACGTATTCTAAGTTGGGATGGGTTTCCTAACCAGATTCCAACGAAGGACAAAAAGTATATCGAAGTCGATACCACTGCACGCTGGAAAATCGTTGACCCGCTGAAATTCATTCAAACGGTACAAAACGAAAGAGGTGCTCGAACTCGTCTCGACGCTATTCTCGATGGTGTAACCCGTGATGTGATCTCTTCACAAAATCTCGTCGAAGCAGTGAGGAACTCCAATACTATTATCGATGTCCTTGAAGAGCGTCGTAAGAAAATCGAAGAAGCACAAAAGAGTGCTTCAGGGGATGAGTCTGCCGTTATCGCTGAAGCCGAAGAAATCACTGGCGAGATTGAGAAAATCGAAACCGGTCGTGAGCAACTCAGTGCTATGATTGTGCAAAAGGTAAAGCCTGAACTCGAGCCCCTCGGCATTCAAATTATCGATGTGCAACTCAAACGGATTTCATACGAGGCCAGTGTTCAACAAAAAGTGTATTCGCGAATGATTTCTGAAAGACAAAGAATTGCCGAGAAGATTCGATCTTTCGGTAAGGGGGAGCGTGCAAAGATCGAAGGTAAAACCGACCGTGATCTCGCTCGCATTCAATCAGAGGCCTATCGCAAGGTACAAGAAATTAAAGGGCGAGCTGAGGCTCGGGCGACTGCCATTTACGCCAATTCTCTGGGGCGCGATCCTGGTTTTTATCGTTTCACTCGAAGCCTTGAGGCCTATAAAAAATCGATTAAAGACGATAGCAACCTTTTGTTATCGACCGACTCGAAGTTCTTTCAGGTCCTAGATCGCTAATTAAAGGGATTGTTTAAAGCTTTAATTAAAGGAAGAGACATGAGTTTCTCTTCCTTTATTTTTTGGCTCTGTTCATCGATGCCGCGACCACTACTATCAGCACTACTTCCGCGCATACTGAGAGCGCGTAATACCTCAATACGACCTTCAGTCTTTGTTTTTCCCATTAAGGCCTTTTCTCTTTTAAGGGACTCCAAAATATAGTGTTTGGTTTCGAAAGGGGCGAGATAACGACTGTATTTGGCAAGTATCAGGGCCGCAAGCCCCGATACGAAGGCCGTAGCTTGGGATGTTCCTGTCATCAATCCGTATTTACTTCCAGGGAGGCAGGAGAGAATGTTTTCGCCAGGGGCTGCGATATCTACAGTTTTTGCTCCATAATTGCTAGAACTGAGAACGCGATAGCGACGATCATGGGCTGTTACGGAGAGGATATTAGGAAGGTCGTAGTCAGCAGGGTAGTATCCTTTTTCGTCGAGATTGGAGGCTTCGTTGCCTGCGGCCGTCACAAAAAGCACATTTTTTCTATTGGCCCATTCAATGGCTTTTTGCTCGAGGCGACTGGGTTCTATGCCTCCGCTTGAGTAGTTGATAATATGGGCTCCCATTTTTACGGCGTAGTGTATGGCTTTGATGGTGTTGCGAAGATTTTCGACAGAAGCTTTGCTAGGGTCGTAGTACTTCAGCACCATCAGTTTAGTTTGAGTCGTTAAACTCGTACGAATTTGATTTTGCGGGTGGCGACCCGAGATGATTCCAGCAATATGGGTGCCGTGTCCATGATAGTCGGTTATGTCGTTGTTGGATTCAGTAAAATTCCATCCTTGGAAATCATCTACAAATCCATTTTGATCGTCATCAATACCGTTTGTCTCCTTATCACGGCCAAGATGATCTTTGCCCACCTCTCCCAGGTTCTTCCAGAGAGCTTCTTTTAAATATTCGTGGTTCTTATCCACGCCCGTATCAATCACAGCAACGATGATCTCTTTTTGTTGCTGAGATTGATTTAAATTTTTATTAGCCCGAATAGATTCTAATCCCCAGTTGAAATCATTTTTTTGCGGAATAGGAGAGCCGTGGTTACTCAGACCTCGGTCCCCTGCGAGGGGAGTTCTCGTGTTAACGCTAAACAGAATTAGAGCAATTGGCAGTATATAGGTCCTAGGTTTCATTCGAAATCCTCCTCTTGTTAAAAACTGGTCTTCTTTGTTCGAGGGGACGTTCTTTTTGTGAAACCTCCTTAAACTGTATTTTAGTCACATGGAGGTTTAGTTTCTTGTTGGTGAATTGATGCTTTTTGACTTCCATCGATGAAAGGCTCAATCCTCCATCGCGGGAACTTTGTTGATAGTAATTAAAAAAGTCGACAAGGAGTGGCTCTTGATTTGTGCATTTTTTAAGTAGTCGAGTTTTACTTAAGTGTTTTTGCGGAACACTGTAACTATAAATGAGTTCGCACTGGGAACTTTTTAATGAGCTAACACGATCCTCTCTGTCGTAATTGAGAGAAAGAAGTATAAAGTCGTTTCTTTTCACAGAATTGATGTTTTGTAGATGATCCCATCTGAATTCAAGACGTTCTTTCTGATTTTGAATCGAAGATAAGCGAGAGCTTGAATAACTGAATGCGACTTCAAATCCCTTGATATTGATCCTGCTTACACGTCCCGTTAAATCTTCTTGGATGGTTATGTCATTGGGGCGAAACCCTCGGCGTAGAAAGTAAAGCTCAATTCTTTTTTTAGGAGAATTCGTAAAGTACTTTTTACTGACGAGAAGGGAGCGTACCTGACCCTTTTGGAGGTAGTAGAATTGACCGCGATCAAATCGAATAGATTCTTCGCGGGAACGATTAAAATATATTTTTGATCGGCGGTGGATCTTTCTAAAAACCTCACGATGACTACACTTATCAAGTATGATCTGATCGTCATCAAAAAATAAAATGTTAAGATCAACTAGTGTGCACCAGCCAAGCCCCAAGACACCCTGGGTTGTTCTTCTATTACTATAGTTCGCCTTAAGTGAGCCAGGTATAAGCTCAACCTCGAGTCGAAAGCTCCCATCAGTAGGGTTGACCCAAGCTCTGGCTTGAAAACTTAATAGTATAAAGATTGTTAGTAATGCGAATTGAATACTTGGCTTCATTGTTAACCTCTTTTGCCTTTGCCTGTAGTAATTTGCAAAGGAGGAACCAAGTTATTTGCTATGATTTACAGATGAGTGCAGACGAAAAAACATTTGTTTAACACATAGGTGTTCGTAGATATTTGTTGCAGTTATAAATAAAAACGCCGACTTGTTAAGTCGGCGCTAAGAAAAAGAAGAATGTAAAGAAAACAAGAGGGGTTGTTAGGCAACCCTTACTTGTAGGTTTTTAGGATTCGAAATTGTAAACTTATTTCTACCTGTATTTTTTGATTCGTAGAGGGCATCATCAGCTCGCTTGAGGAAAGTTTCTTTATTTTCTCTGCCGGTGTATTGGGCAATGCCCATTGAAACTGTAAACTTAAGTTCCAAGTCATCCTTAAGAAAGACCTCTCCACGTATTTTGGAGAGGCAGTATTTCGCCTTGGCGGTGGCCTCCTCTATGGTTTTACCAGGGAGAAGGACGTTAAACTCCTCGCCACCCACTCTTGCGACAAAGGCCGTTTCGCAGTCGAAGCTTTCTTTTAACATTTTAACGCATTCAACGAGAATATAGTCACCCACAGCGTGACCGTAGGTATCGTTAAATTTCTTAAAATGATCAATATCGAGTGAGATCAGACTAAGTGGGGTTTTTGCCATATCAGTCATCTTTAGAACCTGGTTGAGCTGCTCGTCAAAGCTCTGTCTGTTGTAGGCGTTTGTGAGGTGGTCTTTTCGCATCTTAATATTTGCATCGCTGAGTTGCTTTTTGACGAGGGCCAGATTTCTTTTTATCGAACTCATCCGCCTGGATCGTCGGTCTTCGCGATTTGATTGATGCTCCATATATTCGTCGATAAAGGATCGAGCTTGATTCTTAAGGCTGTCAATAGAGTTCGCCTCGACAGCCTCTCTTAACATTTCTAAGCTTTTGTTAATTTCGTCGTCCTCTTTTTTCTCGGCGCAAAGGTCTTCTGAAAGCTGGTCGATGAAGTCCCAGATAATTCCCCTGAAGTCATCAAAGGTCTTCTGAACATAGGTGTATTCATCAATTCGGTAGGAAGAAAAGAATTGGCGAAATCTAAAGAGCACTCTATCCATATTAGAATTGGGGTTTACAAGTTCTTTAGCAAATTGATCGAGAACTTCCCGTACTTTTCTTACGGGTTGGGAGTCAATTTCTACCAGGTGCTTATTATAGGTATCTATAAAATAGAGAAGAGTTGCACGGTCTTCTGAAATTTCAAAATCGGATTTGGTTTCTGGACTTCTAGTTGAGTCTTCGGGCCAATCGAATTCAAATTGATCTACTAGTTTTTGCATCCACTTTTTCATTGGGGTCTCCTTGTTCTTTACACTTCTTTCTTACCTTTAGTTTAGGGCTCCATGTGATAGTGATCGAGTTAAGGAAGCTTGATGTTTAGAATTCAAAAATGGGCGGCCTCTCACAATTTTGTTTTCCTTACTTGTTTTGCATTCTTAAAGAGATTGGTTCCAAGAAGGAACTATTTCAGACTGGGATAGGAATCTAAATTGTGGGAATAAGAGCAAATTTGCCGTCTCTATGTGAAACAAAGTCTTGGGCTGAGCATTAGAGCTAGACAGTGCCCTCGTTTTAAAGAGAAGCTATTGGAATAAGTAAAGGAGTTGAGATGGCTGAATGGAATTTAGATCAACTTTACGAAAAGTCCAAGGATTTGCATGCAGGAGAAGTCATCCTCGATGTTCGATCACCTGAGGAGTTCGCTGAAACGCGCATAAAAGGGGCTATTAATATTCCCCATGACGAAGTCGGGGATAAATCTGACGAGTTGAAACAGTACAAGAAAATATTCATCCACTGCGGCATGGGTGGGCGCGCTCAAAAAGCCTATCAAACTCTTTTAGCCATGGGTCATGATAATGTTGTCTGCATCGCAGATGCTGGAATAGAGATTTGGAAGGATAAGGGGTATCCCACGGAATCTTAGTTCATCTCGAGTTCATGAAATAAATCCAATTAGTTTGGAGTCGTGAAGAGGGCATAAAAAAAGGTGGCCATAGGGAGCCACCTTTTTTTGCAATAAATATTGCCTAGGTTTTTTAGTAGCGACGTCTTGATGAGCAATTATACTCGGCTGCATGGTACTGGAACTGACCATATCGGTAGTAAGCACACTTACAGCTATTCGTGTAACCGTAGCCAGTCGTTCCACGAGACGTGTGTCCACCACACTGTCCAGGGTTGCGATCATAGCGGTCACGGTCATAGCGATCACGATCATATCTGTCTCTGTCATAACGGTCACGATCGTAGCGATCACGGTCATAGCGATCGTCGTAACGAGGAATTCTTAGATTAATAGTATCTGAAGTTCCCCAAGAACCGTTAAGTTCGAAATAGATAGAGCCATCTCTTTGTAGCTCGCGCCACATAGAGTTGCTAAGCGTCCAATTAGAGTCACCAGTTCTTAAGGTATAACGCTTAATCACTCGACCATAACGGCTCGCTCTAACAATCATTTCGTCGCAACGACGATTGTTGTCGATTTGAATGTGAAGGTTCTGCGCCGACTCTCTGAGTTCGATGCGTCCACCACAATCATGTAGTCTGGCTGAATCTTGGTAGTAGCTTCTTGCCTCTGAAACACCTGAAACAAGAAGTGCAGCTAGAATTAATAAAATTTTATTCATACACTTTTCTCCCTTTTAGCAACCTTCAAAACCCTTAAATTGCTGAGCCCTTAATAACCCAAAATGGAACCAGGTACAGATACTTTTTTTCGCCAGGTAAAAAATCTAAGAAATTACTGGGGTTTTTTGACAGAAAGACGGGAGATGTGACTAATGCACAGCGTTATTATTTTTGACTGGTTAGTTCGAGCTAAACTGCCGGCAGATCTTTTTACAAGATTGCAGGCGCTGAGGGCGAGCAGCATAGCGCTCATCACACTCTGTAAAGCAACCAGAGTTATCGTTATGGCGGGTGTGATTGGTAGAAGAATTACTAGAATTAGGGCCAGAGGCACAAGCACCGAGGAACATAGAACCGAGTAATACGATTAGGCCGATTAATTTCATAGTAAACCTCCCAAGTAGCTTTAATTTTGGGAAGCTTCTGCATCTTTGTCAAAGGCTTGGGGGCGACTTTAGACCCCCTGTGGATTAATTTGAAGTCTTAGGTACTAATGCACAGTAGTTAATCTTAACAGCAGATTCGGATTTTCCAGCCATGTCTTCATTAAGCTGAACCGTGCGAGTGACTTCGTTGAACATGGAGTTAACCAATAAATCGTCAACGTAGACCTTTATGGTATCCTTTAATACGACCAATCCGTACTTGAGCTTAAAAGCTGTGAGTAAATTGAGTCGAGTTTGCGTGAGAGTACCAAGGTCTTTAAGTCCCATGGCAATATTGTCATCACGCATGTCGATCAGTTTACCGTTGTTCAGCTTAGTAATTTCGAGAAGCCCATAACCAACCTCATTTTCGCCACCTTTTGGCACTCTATTGGGATCGGTATATATAACACTTGATAGGACAAGGGGTCTTTTCGCAGCTGTTAACTCAAGTTGTTTGTAAAGGCTCGTCGGAGTGAGCTTTCCTTCGCAATATTTTTTATAGGCCGGACCTTCGTTTCCATCGCCATCTCTAACCGGAGTTACACCATTCGGATAAACGGCACAAATGTCATTTTCATCAGAGATGAAGACGATGGCTAGAGCCGCATCATTTCGGTAAAAACCTTGAGATTGGATTTTTTGGTACTGTTGCGGTTGAATGGACTTGTTTAAAGAGTAAAGCATGGCCTCACCACCATCACTCACACCCTCGCTCTTTACATTGGTTAATTTGGCATAGAGACCGGCTTCAACTTGTGCATTACTCAACTTTTGAGAGTCGAGAACAAGGGCTTCGTTTCTATACTGATACAAAGCTCCAGAGTATTTACTATTTATATGACCGAACATAACCGCTACCCGGTAATCAACATCAGCGCCGAGACCCTGAATAAAGCCACTAATTCCTTGAGCGACGTCTTTTCTTTCGGCGTCGAGAGAACCGGAAGTATCTGTCACGAATAGGATATCTACTTTTTTAGTTATAGCCTCTTTAGGCTGCATAAAGTTTTCTTCAAAACAAGCCTCTTCATAGGCTGGAGTAGGACTTGGAGTTGGCGTCGGCGTAGCCGTTGGAGTCGGAGTTGGAGTCGCCGTAGGAGTTGGTGTCGGAGTCGCATTTGGCGTCGGCGTCGGTGTTGGATTGGTGTTGTCGTCGTCATCGTCACCATCGGAATCACCATCGTTGTCTCCATCACTATCATCATCATCACCGTCAGTGTCGGTGTCACTACCACCATTCGTTCCATCGGGACTAATTTTAGAGAACTCTTCGACTTCAGAGAACTGCTTTGCATTAGAGCAGGCCGCTGTCGCGAACAGACTTAGAATCAATAGAATGATAAGCTCAATCCTTTGAAGCTTTCTTTCCTTTAATAGAGAAACCACACTCTACTCCTAACTTTTGTACTCACCTTGGTGATATCTATTGCAAGCTAGGGCCCAAATATGAATCTGGTCTCAATATAGTACACTTGATCTAAATGCCTAAAACTACATGTAAAAATCCTGAAAAGATGAGGCTGTCTAAATTCTATTCGGACAACAATGAAACTGACAGTCGTCTAAGTTTACGACGACTGTCTAGATCTTAAATACCAAAATGACTCTGACAACTACGAGGAGCCGTCTCAAAAGGAAGCATCTGAAAGTCTCGCATGGCTTGGTATGCTTGAATCATGGCTTTCAGTTCGGTCTGCATGCCTTGATACTTGTCCATTTGTAGCATTTCTCTAAGGCGATTAGAGATTTCTAGGGCCTCTGTGAAGTCGGCAAGGAAGACATCTGCATCATCTTGATTGAGTGCGAGAGCTGGATGAATAATTCCCAGGTTATCAAAATCGTGAACCTCGAGATCAGCCTCTGACTTGGCCTGTTTTATAATAAGAGCCAGCCTGCCGTAGTAGTCCTGAATGCTTCCTGGTCGGGAAATATCAGGAAGGCCGCTTTCATTGAGTCTGATAATCTCTTCTTCAAGATTGGCGATTGCCTGTTTGATTGAGTCAGGTACATATTGATCGGTCAAGCGAACGTTTTCAACAGCTTCGGCAATTTTTTCTTTTTCGACATTCCTAGCATGCATCATAGCGCCGATCAGAGTTTCCCTGGCATAGCTTCTAAAATTATCGAGGAGATCCTCGATGCGAATGCCGCGTTCAATATCGGGCTTAACACCGACGTTTTCAATAGGAGCGACGCCTTGAGGGAATAAGCATTCACCCTGGGTACAGCGGAGATACATGTATAGGCCTGGTATGCTTTCAACGCTTCCCCAAACAGGTCCGCCAAGGCCTCCACTTCGCTCTCCCCAAATAAGGGCTCGATTATTCATCTGCATAATCTTAGCACCAAAATCTCCGTTGCTCGCAGAGCCTTTGTCATTAGCAAAGAAAATAGGCCCCTGATAGGTTTCCCATTCGTGGTGGGGGGTAAAGATCGAAGAAAGTGTTGTTGAGTTTCTCAATCCAGGAGTCATAAAAGGAAGGGGACCCGACCAGGCAGCACCACTTCCTTCTCTAATTTTTTGTTCCCATTCATCGTGAAGGGAATCGTTAACGAAGTCCCGTGTAAAGTTGGCAATTTCACCGTTAAACCCAACACCATCGCTCCACTGTCTTGAGGTTCTTAAAACCTGTGAGTTGATACGAAGGTTAATTCGAAGGGCCTCAAGGTCTTTTGGATTTTCCGGATCCATAGTCACAAACTGCCTGAGAAATTGGGTACCGTAGTAGTTGTATCCTCCACCATTGTGAGTGTGATCAATGATTAAAACATCGGCTGATTTCATCTGGCGAATGGCCAATTGGATCCAGGCAATTTCGGTCATCACATCGTCAAAAGAAGGTGGTGAGTAGCTCGGCAAGCGAAGGTAAGCGACTTCGACCCGAGTATCTGGAGTATCTGGAGCATTTGGAATGAGGTCATTGAGGCGCAAGCCAAGTTGTAAAGCGCGAAGTCTGGTGACTTTGCCTTTACCGTTTTTTTCGAGGAAATCATTAATAAGAACGCCGACGTCGCGAATTTTACTGGGGTCGAGCCCTAGGCCCATAATTCCAGCATAGAGATAACTGTCCGTGGTTGAGCTTCGGCCGTATATGAAATTTTGTAAGCGTTCTCGTTCACCGGCAAGAAGATCTAATGGCAGGCCGTCGTCGTTGCCATTCTCGTTGTCACCATTTTCGGCCCTATATTTTTCAACGGCTTCGGAAGTCGCCTTTAAAACCTGGGCATAGTACTCTATCCACTCTGTCTCGGTTGCACCTTGGGCCGGACGGTCGGGGTAAACCACGCGAATGTCATCTTTAAGGTCGCGCAATTCGTTGGCGTTAATCCAGTAATAAGAACCCGTATAAGTTCTTCCGCCACGAACGGGGTGCTGTTTAAATGTGAGTTCTACATTCTCGCCTTCTTTTTTTGCTGGCAAAAAGCGATGACTGACATTAATTAAACTTTTTAAAGCAGTACCAACGCGATTGGTTTCTGTGGCCGCCGGCATGTAAAGGGCATTCACTCGTGCGAGTTTTAATACGGGAATACCATTGATATGGGTGATTTCATCAGTAACCGATACTGGCTGGGTCGAAGCCTCTGGTAGAAAAAGTTCGGCATCAAATCCGGTGACATAAAGTCTTTCGCCAATGGCAGAAGCTTCAAGGCCCAGGGTGTAGTAGTTGCGACTGTTTCTTAAAATATTGGTATGGCCATCTTTGTACATAGCCGCTAAACCAATCATCAATTGTTCGAATTCTTCGAGACTGAGAATCTCTCGATCCTTTTTTTCTGCTATACCGAAAACTTCCTCTAGAGTCGTCGCCTCATTAATCATTTTTGTAAAAAGCTTTGTGAGTTCCTCAAAGTTGAGTCCCAAGTGCCGCTCTTTATAGTCCTGCATTCCATAGTTTTGCTGAAGATGAACGAGAGTTCCTCGAAACACATCGAGTTGTTTTTGCTTGGAATCGAGAGCAAGTGCTCCCGGAGTGAAAACAAGTCCCATCGAAAGGATGAGAGCGAGTGGAGTAATTATATTTTTAACTAAGCGAGACATTAAAAAAGCTCCTTTGGGGTAGAGGAGCTTTATACACTATGCGTCATAGATCTGCAATGAAATCTATCTTATTGAAATAAGTGAATTATTTTTCAGGAATTAATGCAAAAAAGGGCCTATTCTGCGTCCATTTTCTCTTTCTTGGCCTTCATTTTATCCATGCGCTTATTCATTCGGTCCATTTTCTTACCCATTCGTGCAGATTTAATCGATTTCTGCTTGGACTTAAGGGTTTGGCGACAGGCCTTTAGCGCAGCCTTGTCAGCGGCCCCTGAAATACAGGTTTTGGCCTCTTGGAGGTTGGCAATTCGCTGGTCGATATTGGCCTCTGCTTGGGCCTTAACGTCAGCAAAATTCTTCCCTCCGCCGTGATGGTCGGCAAGAGCTGCAAAAGAGAAAACCAAAAGAAAAACAAAAACTGTGCTTTTAATCATAAGAATCAACCTCATCGGTAAATGTTGTGGATTTAATCTCAGTTCTTTTGTCAGAAAAAGGCAAGAAAATTTGATAGGCTGTCTACAAATGAACAGGGTTTTAGTGTTTTCTGAGCAATTTTTGAGTGAGTTTGAGTTTGAGCTTAAGGGGAGGGCTTTCGAACATATTCTCCGCCAGTTAAAACTGGGGCTGGGTGGAACTTTTCAGTTCGCTGGGATCAATCGATCGGTCGGCCAAGCTGAAATTACCCATATCCAAAGTCAAAGTCTTCGGGCCCGAATTGTATCGGAGAGTCCCGCTCCAGCGGCTAGCCCTTGGAAATTAGCCATGGCTCTATCTCGACCTAAAACCTTGTCGCGAAAAATAAAAACAGTGGTCGAGTTGGGAGTCACAGAAATCTTCTTTATCGGAGGAGCTAATGTAGATAAAAACTACTGGAAAAGTGAATTCCTTTCGATGGATCACCTGGTTAAGCCCATTGTGCTCGCCATGGAGCAAACGGGGCGGAGTTTGTTCCCGAAAATTCACTTTATTCCGAGTTTTGATAACTTTCTCAATTACGAATGGGATATTTATTTTAATGATTTGCCCGTGTACTTAGCCGTTCCAGGTCCCAAGTATTCTTGGCCGCGCATCGACTCATCGGCTTTGGCCATCGTAGGACCCGAGCGGGGGTTTTTAGTCGAAGAGCAAGAGCGCTTGATTGAGCGCGGAGCGCAAGTTCGTCACTTGGGTTCCCAGGCTCTGAGTATTGAGGTGGCGTTGACCCAGACTTTGAGCCTAGCTAGTGTGCATCACTGAAAGTGATCCAAATACCTGTAAAGACTTAAAATTTCTAATAGCACTTGATACCCTTTAATGGTGAATTTTCGCAAAATTCTTAAGTACGGCATTTTAGGTTTCTTAGCTCTCATTTTTGTGGGATTAGTCGGACTCTTTGGCTTTGTTTATTACACGTCCTACTCCGAGTCGGGTGGCGAGTTGGTCTACGAGCAAAGTCAGAATTTTCTAAAAGATTTTTTCGATATTGAATTGGAATCAGCGAACTACAAAATTATTCCACTGAAAAGTTGGGAGTTTTCGGAACTAAAAATTTCAAAAGGTGGTGAAAATTCTTTTGAATTGAGTTTTCCCAACGTGGTTGTTCTTTTTGATTTCTCCCCTTGGAGTCGTTCTCTTCAGTTTTCAGAAATACGAATGAATCAGGCCAATCTCAAAGGAGAGTTTCAAGCTTCATCCGAATTTGATGATGATGACCCGTTCGCCGATGATGATCAAGACGAGGAGTTTAATCCTCTCAAGCAGCTGGCTGAGCTTTTTTTGATGAGTTTCAAATTTGGAATCGAAAAAATAAATGTTTCTGACTTAAAAACAGATCTAATGGTTAAAACGGATTCTGGGCAAGCTCGGTTGGTTATTGAGTCACTTAATATCAATGGTCAGATGAGATTCGCGGAGCAAAGGTTTTCACTGAATCAGCAAATTAGCATTTTGTCAGAAGACAAAACTCCTGAAGTGAGTTTCACCAAAGATTCTGAGTTAAGTTTTGAAAGCTACTTGTCCCATAATTCAAATATCAATCTCAATTTAGAGTATAATATTAAAGATAACAGATGGTTTTTAAAGTCGGAAAAAACTGAATTGCGCACTTCACTTTCGCAGGTGAAGATGCGGAGTCAAAGTGAAAGCTCAGTTTTAGATGTAAAAGCGTCGACGATTCAACCACTCATTCGTTGGACGGACTCATACGAATTTTCAAATTTGACGGAACTGACCCAGGCGCTACTGAGTCGACCGGGTCTTTCTGCTGAAGTTGATTTTCCGCAACTGGTCGTGGGCACACAAAAGGGCAGGGTGAAAGAAAAATTAATTGGTCTTTATAGGTCGAGTGCGAGTTTAAAGATTCGGCCCAGAGATGATAAGTTTAATAATTTTGATGTCAAAGTCGATTTTCCAATCATTGAATCCAGTTTTTTGCGATCTGATGTCTCTGCCAATATCGCTGGGGTTATCAATCTCGACAAAGAATTGAATCAGGTCAAAGTGGATTCGCAAGTTGCGTTTAATGATATCGACATATTTCGCCTCAACTCTGAAACCTTCTTTGATCGTCAGGAACAAAGCCGTATCAGTTTATTAGGCGAATTAGAACCTTTGACAAAGAAAGTAACTCTTTTAAAAGATATGAGATCCTTTGTTCCCCAAAAAATTGAACTGAGGATGACCACTAATGAGTGGTTAGAAAAAGTCGGAACCGCCCTAACACTTTCGGAAAAAGAAAAGCAAATTCGCTTGAACTACGATGTATTGGGAGGCGACGGCAAAGCGTTTTCACGTATTAGGGGTTCTATCGATGTGTCTAAGCTTCTGCAAGTGGATCCCCAGTTGTCTTCTGACCACGAAATCAAGGGGCTTCGATTTCAGGGGATTCAGTCTTCTACCATGAAACTGGGATTGAATCTGAAGGCGGAAGCCGATCAATATGTCGCTTCACTCGAGGTGAGCTCCCCGAGGTTTCAATTTAAAGATATGGCCGATATTAGGGATATGGAGCTCATTGCCGATGGGAATGTTGGTAAAGATTTAGAAAAAATTAATTCAAACCTTTTATTTAAATCCGGTGAGGTTGAGCACGGGCGGGTTCAAGTGGGATTGAGTGAAAACTCCAGTGGAGTTTCTCTTAATTACAAATTTGGTTTTTTTCGGGCGATGGATTTATTGCCGAAGGACTTTCGTAAAAAGTTAAAAGCCCTAGGAGCCTGGGACTTTGAATCCCAAGGGAATGTGCAAAGTCGGCGAAAAATCGCCGATCTAATGCAATTTGAGGGTCTGAAGTCTTTGCACGCAATTGATATCAATAGCAATCTAAAGTTAACACAAAGAGAAGAAGGCCAAGGCAAGTTTGCCATAGCCGCCTCGGAATCGATGAATGTCGATGCGGATATTAAATTCAAGAAAAATAACCGTATCAATAGTCTGATCACATTTAGTCTGCCCCAATTGGTCAGCGAAAAACTTTTTATCATGCGCGAGTTATCAGGAAATTTTGAGTTTAATGGAGACTACTTAAATTTCGAAGGTGGGCGCTTGCGGGTGAATATCGAAAACGAGGGTCTGTCTCTAGCGCGGGCTGACTCAAGTTTTGAATCAGTTGGAGAGATAAAGTCTGCGATCGAATTAGATTTCACCAATGGTACCCTCTTAGAGATTATGCGAGCTCACCTGGATGTAGGAGATCGCTTTTTCAGTGTGAGAGTCAGCGGTCAATCCAATATCAAACAAAAAAATGCCCAGTTATTGGGTCGTGTTTCGATTAACCCCGGAAAGAAGGGTGTAAAAATTCCTGGCTACACACTAAAGGGTAAAATTCTTGTGCCTTTTAGCCTTGGAGTAAAAAGGGGTAAAGAAGCAGAAATAGATGGGCGTGTTCGATTTTCAAACTTTTCGGTTCTCAGTCCAAAAATCTCACTGAAAAACCTTAGGGGTCCCATTCCTTTTAAGGAATCTTTGAGCATAGATAAAAATAATATTTTGTTTTTAAATCCATTGGCTCGAAATCCGTTTGCTCGAGTTGAGTACAAGCAAGTTCAGCCCCTCTTAAAGCAATCAAACCGCATCAGTTTTGACGAACTCATTCTCGAAGGAAAGAAGCTGGGACCTTTTTACGGTTACCTCTCGGTTGATCAAAACCTTCTTTCTATTCACGATTTCGATTTTGTTTTGCCAAAGGGTGGTCATATCGATGGTGAATTTGTTTTAGATTTTCGGCCCTCTCAGCTCGCTGTAGGAATGTTAGGAAGAATGACAGAAGTTCAGTTGAATTCTATCTTGAAAGACTCCCTGACCAAGGGGTTAAATTTAGAAGGGGACGAGGTCAGCCTAAGGTCGGGTGTTGAATTTAATATGACTGAAGGTCTGGTTAACGGTCGCGTGGATGTCTTAAAAATCAGTTCGAATTCACTAAGGGCCCTTCTCAACGTAGTAGACCCTAATTATCAGGACGATCAAATTAACTTGGCTCGCTCTTTTGTCGGCTTTGCACCCTCTCGCGTCACTTTGGATTTTAGACAAGGCTTTTTAGATCTTGGAATTGCCTTTTCAGAACAGGATCAGTTTTTTAATATATATGGAGTTCATATCAGTCCGATCGTGCTAGAGAGTTTGAAGCCCGTTCGGGAAATATTGAAAGGAATACCGGTACGATGAAATTAATTATTTTGATAGCGCTTATGGGTTCTCTCAGTGCTTGCTCAGTTGCGCTCAAACCAAAGTTCGTGAATCGTGAAACAGTCATGGAAAAGGAATCTGCTGTTCAATGGTCTTCTTTCGAGAAAAAAATCAGCAAAAAATTCGAAAAAAGGGGTCCATCTTTCTTCTCAAAAGAATCGACTGACAAGCGAAGAAAAAAATTGCTCAACGTTATTAATTCTGAATTTAATTCGACTGTTAAAAAGTAATTTGGGAGAGTGTCGATGTTGCTAGTTCGAATCAGGTCAATTGCACTGATTTTGTTTTTAGTGGGTTTCATTGCCGAAGTTCAGGCGCAAACCAACGCCAAACTGAAGGAGGCCGAAACTCAGAGGTTGATTCCACTTGAAAAATTAACCATTGGCCCCTACGACAACTACCAATCCAGTGTATCGACCTCTAACGAAAAGATGGTCTACACTCGTAAGATCAATTTGGTGCCCAGAGTTTTTATTCAAAACCGCAATGGCAGCGAAGCCAAAAGTTTGCTATCGTTAAATGTTGATAGTGACCAGGCTGAGATGAGCCCCGATGGTGAGAAGATTGCACTGACCTATTATGGGAACACAGCCCGCGGACAAATCTGTATTGTAGAAACCAAGGGCTCAAAGCCAAACTGTATTACCCAGGGGCTCGATAGTAACGCCGACCCTCAGTGGATTAGCAATAATGAGGTTGCCTATCGAAAGTACAAAGTCGGTTCTTCAACTAGCCAACTGATTCTTCACAATATCGAATCCGGGGCAAAAAAACTATTACTCAACGAGGCCTTTCGCGCCGCTCGACTCAGTCTCGATAAAAAGTATATTGTTTTTTTAAAGTCCGGGAGTGGGGGCGCAAATATTCACATCATCCGCATGGGAGTGGCTGAGCCGCGAAAGATCAATCTTTCGATTCCGGGTCAATCGGGATTTCCTCGCTTTTCGATGGATGGAAAGTATATTTACTTCTCCCATTATTTGAGCGATTCGAATAAAGATCAGGTGATCGATGCCAATGATGACTCCGCTATCTTTAGAATTGCCACCCAAGAAGCTCTTAAAGCCACTGGCGATATTTTTCCACAGCAGTTAACTTCTCAAGAATCCAATTGTAGTTTCCCAGAGCCTTCAAAGGTTTTTCTATTTGTAACCTGCGCCTATCAAGGGTCTCTGGATGTCTACCAAGCTCCCTTGAACGGTGTCATACCTTCGCGCTGGAATATTACCCAGCTTTGGGATGCCCATGCTTCGAGCCGCAGCTACTTTGATCGCCTTCTAATTCTCAATGCTCTTTACTTTAAAAATTGGACTAAGGGTGCTGACGACTTTATAGTTCGTCGAATTAGCAATCACGTTTTAGCCAAAAATTACAGTGCCGCCATAGACTTAATAGAAGGGTTAAAGTCGGCCGGATTAAAAAAGAAGTTTAAAGCCCTGGAGTTTTTTGTACGCTCGATAAAGGCCGAAGAAGAACTCGGAGGCAGCGAGGTGACCAATCGATTCCGTCGATTCGTTAGTGGCTTACAGCGCCAGTCTCGAAGCAGTGGAGTCGACCTTCAAGTACGAAAAATTCTAAATGCTCTCTACTCCTCGTTACTTCGCAACGATGGATTGGCCCGTAAGCGCCTTAAGGCCGTGCGCGTGAGTCACCTAAAGAGTCCCGAAGATGTCTATTTGTTTTTTGAGGTGGCCAGACGCTTCTACATGAAAAAATCTGATTTTAGTTATCAATGGGTGAATTGGCTTTCGACCCTTCTCAATGGCGCTCAACTCAATAGTCAGGCTCGAGTGTATTACCTTTTTCAATACATGACTGAGGCCTCTGCTGAACTCAGTGAACTCGAATTTGATCGCAGCATTCGCTCCCTGCAAAACAAGATTTCAAAAATTCCAGAGTCGGCCCTAATTCAATCGGAACTCAATCTATTAGAAATGGTTGGCGAAGAGGATGTTAAGAAGCGAAATCAGAAGTACAAAGAATTTAACAGTTTTGTTTCTCAACGCAAGGATGACTATTTTTTAATGCGGGCCATGTTTATCAGAGCCGTAATTCGCTTAGCCCAGGCGGGGAAAACTGATTTACTCAGTTTTGCTGCGACAAATTGGTTTAATTTGACGAAAAAATCACAAACGGAATTCTATTTTGCCAGACAACAGTACATCTACGCCATGCTCGATCAGGCCTATGGAAATTTCTACCGAGGTAAAATCCGCTATTCGACGAGCCAATTTTATGGATCCCTGCTTTATACGGATGACCTTGAATCCCACTACTCCTACGTGGTGTCCATGGTTAAAGATGGTCAGCGCAAGAAGCTCGATGAGCGTTACGCCTTCTTGCAAAAAAGAAACTTTACGAAAGAAAACTTCGAGTTTGTGAAGGCCCTCCTTTTAATTCTCGATACTCAGGGTTCAAAAAAGAGTACCGATGCCCTCGAAGATGCCTACGCTTTTCTTGATGGCATGGATGCGAACCTCAATTCCAGTATCAGGCATCTCTTAATGGGGTGGATTAAATATCAGATGGTTTTAGCCAGTCAAAGTGATGATGGTTTTAATGAAGAGTATTTTTCTCGCTCCCATAAACACCTCATGCTTTCTTTAGATCTGGCCCAAGATAACGAACGCATTCGCAGCTCCGCTTTAAATAATCTCGGTTTGTTGCACTTTGAAGCGCAGAATTTTGGTCTCTCGGTAGAGTACTTTAAAAAGCGCGAGGCCTATAGCTTTGAATCGAACGACGAAGAAGTGGCCTATAATTACTTTTTTGCGCGAAGCCTCTACTATAATTTGGACGCCCAAAAGGCCTATGCCCGGTTGATGACCTTGATTGACTCTAAAAA
Organism: Bdellovibrionia bacterium; assembly: GCA_030424665.1. Taxonomy (GTDB): domain Bacteria; phylum Bdellovibrionota; class Bdellovibrionia; order Bdellovibrionales; family JAGQZY01; genus JAUHWN01. Next base: position 48,333 of record JAUHWN010000011.1, read on the forward strand.
AGTACAGGGGCGGGAACTCGCTATATTCTTTGAGCGCGCTGGATTTTACGCCTACCAGGCGGGGCAATTTTCAAATAGTGCTAATGCCTATGAAAACTTTTTGCAAACGGGTGAGAAAATCCCAGCCAGTGAAGAGGTTAAGCTAAGGCTCAGCTACGGTTACTCACTTATGAAGCTCGGTCGTAAAGACCAGGCACTGACATCTTTTAATCGCGCTCTTAATTTATCGGGCCAGTTAAAAGGGGATGATCAATTGCGCATTCGCTTGATTCTTAGCGGCTTAATTATTCGAGCCAGCCAAGCGCCCACCCAGGCGCAGCTTGATAGTAATTGGCAAATACTCAGTGATGTTGGACCAAAACTGGGAAAGGTGAATATTAAACCTGCGAACTGGCACGAGTATCGTTTGCGCAATCGTCTGTACCGCCTAGATCTCAGTTTAAAAGCGAAAAAAGAATCTCAACAGATTCGTGGACAAATCTTTTCGATTCTCGATGACTTCAGTGATGATTTGGCTGGTGGTTTATCGAATGCCTACTTTCAGGGGCTCTCCGAATTTGTTCTCTCTGGGATCTACGCAAAAGATGAGGCTAATAAAGAAAAGTATATTGAGGTGCTCGACGAGCAAATGGAACTTTATAAGAAGTTTAAAGAGCGACAGATTGTTTTTGAAAGTCAGCGCATTAAACTCTTGCTTTTGCGCAAGTACTTAGAGTTGGGGCCACAGGGTTTTACTACGTGGTTTGAAAAGTACAGTATCTCTGGAGATCCTCGATTTCTGATCCAGAAGGGAGCGCCCCGTTGGCAAAGCCTCCGCTCCTTTGCTGGCGTCCTCAGTCAATGGAAATGAAAAAAAGAGGCTTTGAGAGCCTCTTTTTTATACTAGCAAATCACAAAATTCGATTAGTTGTTGGCAGCGCCTTGGTTAATCCAAGAGGCAATGGCATCTTCCTCATCGGCGGTCAATGAAGTTAATCCATTAACATGGGTATTAGTTGGCGCCGTGCATCCATTCGCATTGAAGGTTGGATTAATTCCAGTGTCAACGACAGCGGCGAAGTAAGAGGCATTTGCATTGCCAGCAGTTATGTAGTCATCACCATCGCAATTGGCATCTGCAGTTGTAGCTGTGACAACACCAGAACTAATTGTGTTATAAGCTGTCGTTTTACTAGTAAGATCTATGAGGACACCATTCGTATCATAGGCCGCCTCTCCAGGAACGTGGCAGCTAGCACAATTCGAAACTAAAACATTAGTGTAGATCGAAGAGAACGTCGGTTCGAGAGTGTCGGTGTTATTATCTTTTTCACTACCGCAGCGGGTGAGCAGAAGACTAGCCGCCAAGGCGAGTAGCACAATGCCTAGGGGTTTTAAAATACGTCTCTTAGTTTCAGATAGTAAACCTGATTTCATAGGTAGATCCTCACGTTTCTTTAAGCATTCTCAATAATGCTATATCGATGCCAGCTTAGGAAAGGCAAAAATCCAGAAAATGATCCAAAAATCAAATCTTTAAGACGGGCGTGGTCAAATTATTGTTACCGTATCAGCCTTAATTTGCTCCAGATGGCGATATGATCTGATCCAGTCTTAGAGACGGCATAATCCTCAGAAACATCGGCAAAGCAATTCTGTCCCGCTTCATTTTGATAGCGAATGCGCACAAAACCAGGAGGAATGGGTCTGTCAGGCTTTTGTTTGCAACCGCGCTCAATGCGCTTTGCTTCGGGGCGAACCGCTCCAGAAGCCACAACTTCAAAGCCGGGGCCCACTAAAATATAATCAAACTGTCGAGTGAATTCTTCGGGGCGAAAACTTTGACTGCGATAGGTCACTTCGGGTGTGGGAAGCCAGTATTTAAAAATCTCTCCCAGGCGATTAATGACTTCAGCTCCTGGGTTCTCATCTCTCGAATCAACATTCCAATCGCCAAGAGCAACAAACTTACTTCCAGGTTTAAGGGGGGTAATTCCGATGTCGCGCGGTACGGGGAAATCGGTTTTCCCAGTGAGATACCACTCTAAGAAAGCCAGCTGTAGGTAGTTTCTTTGCGGATTGATTGAATTGGGGTTGCCAAAGCCAAAGCCTGGGACCGTGTGAAGTAATATGAAGTGAACGTCTTCACCAGCCACATCGAGAGTGATATCTGTAAAGTTTTTATCAAAAAGTTCCATGTCAGCCGGTAAGGGCTTTCCGTCTTTTTGTCTAAACTTTGTGGGATCGAAATCGGGATTAAATGCTTTTATTGGGAGTTCTGTTAAAACAACTTCTTTTTTTATTGGAAAACGGCTCGCACCCGCCGTAGAGTATTGCCCCGGAAAAAGTCCAAAGTTGACTGGATCAGCAAAGCGATCGGTTTGGCCGGGCCCCGGTTTGCGCACATAATTTCCATTCTCATCTTTTTTTGCCTTCATTCCCGTATTAGCGGGGTTAAAGCTAATGTATTTGAAGTTGACGCCGACTTTTTCGAGAAATCGATCTACATTTTTGCCACGGGTTTTAAACTGTGAGTTCGGGACCCCAGGTAGGTCGTATTGCATTTCGTTGATCGAAAAGAAATCCGGGCTAATCTGGCGAATAATTTGTCCTGCAGCCTCGAGTTGCCCAAGATCAAATAAAGCTTCACAGGTATGAATTTTGTGACTGTCGAGTTCTTTAATATTGTAGTGGAGAACTGTAATTTCTTCAGCTCGGGCGGCCATTGTCATAATCAGAAGAGTTAAAACAAAAAATATGCGCTTCATTTTTTCACCACAACTTTTCAGTTCCCCTTGGGGATTTTCGATCTTTTCTTTTCCGTGTAAAAGCAAGATCTATTCCTGACCTCTGACAAAGGGATGGTAAATATATTTAGTTTTGACGGAGAGCCAAGTTCTAAGAAAAATAGAGGGGTCACCGGGAGATATGGAATGAAATTAAAGGTTTTACTCGTCGTTTTTCTTACAGGTTTCGCTTTTCAATCTGAAGCACAACAATTGATTTTTGGAGCCCACTTCGGCTATTCGACAGCGGATCAAAGCGATATCAATACTCTGATCACCCGAGCCAATGCCCGAGCGGGAGGAATTTCGACGTCGTCTCTCAGCGATGCCTACGAAGGAGTATTAACTCTCGGTTACAGACCCTCACAATCTTCGTTTGCTTACCTTTTGAGACCAGCCATTTTTTATACGGCC
>JAUHWN010000012.1 GCA_030424665.1 Bdellovibrionia bacterium
TAGCAGCAATGAGGTCGTCCGTTTTTAAACCGATGGCCAAACCAAAATCAACGGCCATTTTAATAATCGTATTCACCCCATCAATATAAAAAAGGTAAGCAATCAAAAAAATGAATAGCTCTCTGTACTGGCGAATATGCTTAATGGTTTTGATGAAGGTTTGAACACCTTCTCTTATCCATTTTTTCGAAGATCCACCCTTGGCCTCATCTTCATTAACGTAGAGAAACAAGGGTATACTAAATACGAGCCACCAGACTCCTACCGTAAGAAATGACCAGCGTACGGCTTCGGCTTTGTCAGCGAAACCAAATAACTCCGGTTTTAGGGTCATAAAAACGTTTACTACCAGTAAGAGTGCTCCCCCCAGATAACCCAGAGCAAATCCAAAACCCGAAACGAGATCGAACTTATCTTTTGTTGTGATCGAGACCAGGAGAGAGTCATAAAAAATATTAGCTCCAGCAAAGCCAATTGTTGAAAGCACGAAGAGAGTAACGGCCAAAAACCAGGAGTTCTGAGGAACGAAGAATAATCCAATAGTCGTGATCACTCCGAGGAGCATGAAAACTTTTAGAAAACTCTTTCGCTTTCCTCCGCGATCTGCAAGCGCTCCTAAAAGAGGAGCTGTAAAGGCGATAAAAAGAGCTGCCAGTGAATTTCCCCAGCCCAGGTGAAAAGAGCTTTCATTAACCGATAGGTCACCTGCCCAGTAATTTTTAAAGAATACAGGAAAGAATACGGCCATAACAGTTGTAGCAAAGGCACTATTCGCCCAATCGTAGAGGGCCCAGGACCAAATAGTTCGATCAAATTTCAGTTGTTTCAAAAGACTTTTCATTTTTAACTTTTACCTATCCAACTATCAAAACGGAGAATTCATGATTTATCTCACGGGATTTGAAGCCTTTGCCCACTTCGAGGAAAATCCAACAAAAAAGTTAGTCACCGCCGTCGATCGTAAAGGAGTTCAGGCCAGTGTCCTTCCAGTTGAGTATGAACGCGCTTTCGCAACAATGAAGCAAACAAAGCCCGGCTTGTCGAAAACTATTATTCACTTTGGAGTATCTGATCGCGCTCCGCGTTGGCAACTCGAATACTATGCCCATAACCTAAGACATTGCCCAACAGAGGGGAGAGTTGCAGAGAGAATTCGAGAGGAGGGGCCGGAGGTGATTAAAACTTCAGCACCCGTCGTGGATTGGCTGAATCGACTCAACGAAAAGGACCCTGGATCGACGGAGCTATCGACCTCTGCGGGGACCTATGTGTGCAATGACCTCTACTACCTGAGTCTTTTGCAGTACTCTTCTGAGAGTGAGATTCTGTTTATCCATGTGCCGGATTTTGGCACTGATGAGAATCATAATTTCGAGAGGCAAAGTCGTCGTTTGGCCCACCTTTTACAAATTATTTCAGACAAATGACTTCAGTCTCGAAGCGTTAAAGGCGAAGACTTGCCTAATAAAAGAGGTTCAGCTAGCCTCGTAATCTGGTGATACCAAAAAGGGGTAATTTATTTATGAAAAAACTAATGGGCCAATTGGTCGTATTATTAGTCACAGCAGGTTTACTGGCCTCATGTAATGAGAAGTCCGGCGGAATTGGAAAAACTCCAGATCTTAAGACAGACGACGAGAAATCACTCTATGTCATCGGACACGATATGGGGACAAAACTCCAATCTCTTAATCTTAAAGGAAACGAATTTAGTATTCTTTTAGCGGGAATTCGCGATGGTGTTGAAGAGAAGGAATCGCCCATCAAGCAAAGAGAATTTCTTCCGAAAATTACGGCTATGATTCGAAAAAGAACTGAGGAAATGAAGAAGAAAGAAGAAGAAGCTTCGACGGCTTTCCTCGAGAAAATGGCCAAGCAAGACGGCGTTACAAAACTTGAATCCGGTATGATGATTAAAGAAGTTAAAGCGGGTGAAGGTGCAATGCCTAAAGCGACTGAAAAAGTAAAAGTTCACTATCACGGAACTCTTCGCAACGGAAAAGTTTTTGATTCTTCTGTTGATCGCGGAAAGCCAGCTGAGTTTGCGCTTAACCGAGTCATCCCTTGTTGGACTGAAGGTTTGCAGAAGATCAAGAAGGGTGGGAAAGCTGAACTCTACTGTCCACCAAAGCTCGCCTATGGCGATCGTGGCGCTCCACCAAACATTAAGCCAGGTGCTGCTCTTAAGTTTGAAGTTGAGCTCATTGATATCCTAGGTGAAGCTCCGGCTCCAAAAATGCCAGATTTCTCAAAAATGATGGGAAAGATGAAAAAGGATCAGAAGGACTCTAAAAAGAAGTAATATGGAGCTCACAGATTAAACAAAAAAAGAACCCGAAAGGGTTCTTTTTTTTATTCTAAAACTTTCTTATACTTCGGAGTTTCTTATCTTAAAGGCTTACTCGGGCCATTGAACAACGAGTTCATCGGCACGGGGCTTGGCTTGGCAGGTGAGAATTTCTCCGTCTTTGACCTCGTCTTCCGTTAAAGCATCCCATTCCTCCATATAAACTTCACCTTTAGTCAATGTGGCTTGGCATGAGTTACAAGTGCCAGACATGCAGGAGTAGGGGGCGTCGATTCCATTTTTTAAGGCTGCATCGAGAATGGTTTCATCGCGATCGACTTCGATTTTGTGGATTTCTGCATCAAGGTGGATTTCTACTTTAGCTTTTTCAGACATTCTCGTCTCCTGGTTGAGAAAGCAGTGTGCGCAAAAATAGGGGCTCAATCAAGTTTTTACGGATTGAGCCATTTTAGAAATTTTGTGCCCAATTAATTTGGCCCTGAGCGCTGAGAGTATCCTGAGATGATATGTCGCCTTCTTGATTGTATGCTTGAAATCCAGCGCTAATGGACAAATCGCTGCGATCGATAGGTATCACCAGGCCGAGCTGTGCCGATCCGAGGGCCGCTGCACGCAGCTGTTTACCTGCCACCGAGTGGGGAAGGATCATCGCTCCACCAGCACCAGCGAGGAATCGAAGTTGCCCAGGGAGCCCAGTTGTAAATTCAACCTGGCCGCCGGCTCGATTTTGCCAGGTTCGATCGAGACCCAATACTTTCGGTTCAATGTAGAAAGCATGAACTTCCTGTCGCGTTTCTGAATAGACACTGAAACGCCAGTTGGGGCTCGTCATATAGCTCAGCTCAAACCGGTATTCGAAGTAATCGGTACTCTCCTGTTGAACTGCGAGTTGATCTTTGTCTTTAAACTTTAACTGTCGGTAACCGTAACCAATGCGACTTTGCCAGTTTTTATTCCAATCCCAAGAAAAATCGCCATGTATGCGAAAGCCGGCATCTGATTGAAGTTGGAGGAGTTCTGGGTATTCAATAAGAAAGACTTTTATTTCGGTTAAGTTAATTCCAGTTTCGATCGAAGCTCTTCGATCTGTTTCACGAGGAGAGTAGACACTGCTCGTTGAAGTCGTAAGCTGGCTCGAATTTTTTAAAATTTGCTGATCTTCGACATAGTCATTTTTAACGACTTTTCGCGCGGGAAGACTCCGTGGAATTTTCTTTTTGCCCTCTGAGCTATCTATCTTGAGAGTTTCTTCAATAAGAGGAGTCGATGAGTCACCCTGGTTGAGTAATGGTGGTGTCGCTGCCGTTTTATCGGCTGCCTCAAGGGCTTTTGTCTTGTCTTTTTCTACAATATCAGGAGAAATCACAACGGGACCGGTCTTTAGAGGACTCGTTGTTTCTGATTGGCTCATATCAATGGCAACACTTTTGCCACCTTCATTGACGGCGACGATTTCAGAGTCGATCGGAGTGTCGATGACATTTCTTTTTACGTAACGCGGAGTTTTCTTTTCGTCTTTCCACTGCATGGGGATGCGCACAACTCGGCCAGGAATAAGCCTGCGACCATTATTTTTTATGGCGTGGGGATTGAGTTCGATCATCTTACTGATTTTGCTTTTCGAATTGTAGTTCTTGATTCCCTTTTTCTTTAAAATGCCGGTGATGGTATCTCCACTTTTTATCTCGTGGGGTATATAGCGAATCACTTCAACGGCCCCAATCCCTGGTGTAAAAACCAGTATTGCGAAAAGTAGAAAAAGAATAAAAAGCGGTTGAGTGGTTTTTGCGTTAAATAAGCTGTGTCGATACATTGAATTACTCCTAATGGTCACCCGTAACCCGCTCCCGTCTGAATTCCTCTCAGACATTAAAACAAAATAAGATAAGCGAGTCATTTATAGAGTAGAGCAAGCTCGGGGCCATATATTCTCTAAATGAGCCATCGAGAGTGCAATAAATTGGATTTGAATCTGAGATAGGGGCTTGTAATTACGGGTTCTTCACTTTTGGTCACAAATGGGCAGAGTCTGTAAAGTGCTTGGACAAATCAAGGCTGCAAGTCCCTGATTCAAAATGAGATAAGATCCCTAAATCTTTATGAAATCCACCACTTAATGACCTGAAATCCTTAGCCTGGCCCCTTGAATGACCGATCTAATAACTGTGAGAGTGACCACCGTTTTTGGATTAGCTTTAATACTGATTTTTCCCTTAGCAGTAAGTACTGAAGAGGAGATTCTCGGTTATTACCGAAGTAACGTGGATATGGATATTCCCATGCGTTCGGGGCCTACGACCAGTGGTGTTCGACTTCCTGTAGAGGTGCCGGCCGGATCAGTTATAACAGTCATCGGTCGCGATCAAGACTCTTCTGGCAACCTCTGGTTGCGCCTAGCGGACCAGTCCGGTTTAAGTTGCCCCGAGAGCGGTTGCTGGATTGCGGCCACCTACCAAGGAACGAGTCGCTTTGATGAAATCGATGGACCTCGTACCGATATAATGTTGAATCCCTATCAAGACTATTTAGATCCTGGGCAGGCTGTTCACCGATGCGACCTTGAGAACGATGTGTTTCAGTTATTGGGACTCTCGGGGGTTCGCATGAAAAGTCGCGAAGAGCTTCGCCGGTGGATGTGGTGCTTTACCAATCCCCAGGGCCAAGGAAGCCTTAATGACGCCGACGGAGCCAGTGGTTGGAATCTCTATCGACAGGTGGAAGATCAAATTGAAATTGTCTCCGAAGTCACGGGTTTGCCCTATGCCTTCTTGGCATGTAAGTGGTGGCGTGAATCTCGTTTTGATGCCGATGCTGTCAGTGGTTCTGATGCTCGTGGAATTGGTCAATTTAAGTTCGACACTATGCTCGATCTTGAGCGTTTGATGTCGCGGACATCAAATCGCGCCCATGAAGAGTTGCGCCTTCAGGCACTTCTCGAGAATGCTCCCCAGCCGGGTGACCCTCGATTTGCCCAGTGGGAACGGGATATCAGCTACATGCGTAGAATTCTACAGAGTCGGGCGAGAAGGGATCTCCTCTATACCGACTGGCGCGAAATGACAACGGCCCTTGGCGCAACAAATGACCCCTATCAAGTTTATCCACAGCAATTGGATCCCCAAGGTTTTTGTGCGGGTGAAGAAACCTATCCTGTTCAACTCGAAGTTTGTTTAACTGAAGATGGGACTGCGGTTTCGCAACGGACGATCATTCGTGATGGACGCTTTGAAGCGCGAAGTCCGGCCCCAAACTGTCCACGGATCGAGTACCGCGAACATCCAAATTTTAGTGAAACCCGGTGTGATAACTGGGAATACAATAATCCGCTTTGGTCCATGGCGGCTTCAGCGCTTTATCTTAAAGATCTAACGATGGAACTCGATCATCGCTATCAATACGATTGGTCCGAACCAGCTTTGTTTAGACAAGAAAATTCAATATACACCAATGACCAAAGGGCCCTAGAAGCGATGGTGCAAGGGTCGGGTGGAGATATGGATGTTATTACTCGCAGCCTTAACGATATGCCGAGAGATTTTTTGTTATTGGTGGCGGCCGCCTACAATGCGGGACCCGGTGGCGTCTCTGAAATGATGGCTCGAGGAGTGAATCTCGATCAGTGGTTGGCTTATTTAGGAGAGACGGGAAGGCTTGCTGAAACACGGGCCCACATGCAAAGCATACGCGACTGCATGGAGCCAGGGCAATTTACATTGGACTCACAATTGGGAGAAAACCCCAATGGTCGTTGTGATGAGCCGGGGTGGGAGCAATGATGGCTTGGACTCTGATGGTTAAAAAGAGATTTTTACCGAGCTTCATTTTGCTGTTGGCTCTATTTCTTTCGCAAAAGATAAATTCCCAGACCCGGTTTCAGGTGGGACTTGATGAAAAAGATTTTTTTCGAAACTGTCCTTTCAAGGGCCAGTCCGACCCTATCGCAAAGAATGAGAAGAAAATTAAAAAGAAACTGAAATCGTGGAAAGCAGAGGAATACATGGAATGGTATTCTGAGCAAAAAAGAGTTCAAAGTTTTGAGAGTCAATTTGTACAATTGTTTTTACCCCAGTTTATTCCGACCAATGATCTAGCAAAAAAGTCATTAGATGGCTGTTGGCCTCATTTTTATGAACTTTATCAATCGAGCCGAGGAATACCATTGCCCGGTAATAAAAAAATAAGTTCTAAGGAACGACTTCAGAGTTACAAAGACTGGTCATCATGTTTGAGTAGAGTATACGGAGGACGCCCCTCTAAAACCGCCCTCCGTATGATGAATTGTTTTAAACCCCGAAACTCAAAAGTAAAAAAGAAAAAGAAACCTAAGAAATAGACTAAGAGTTTTTCATCCTGAAGCCCTCTGTCTTAGAAATTAGACCGTCCTGGTCATGACTCTATTACTAAGGTTCTAGTGCTTGAATCGAACTTGTTTTGTACAGATCTTCGCCTCTTAGCAGTGCCTTATACTCAGTCACCGAACGATCTTTATTCTTGATCTTCTTAAGAAGCTTAAGTGCGATCACGTCGCTTTCTTGATCTTGTTTGAGGATCTTCTTTTGTACGAATTCTGGGTTGTTGAGCGAATTCCATGAATTCACAGTTTCAACAACGGCCAAATCCTCAGATCCCATGGCTTGAATTGAAAAAAGTAGAATGAGTGCGATAAGTTTTTTCATTTCGGACCTCCCTCGTCCTGCATAGTAGACAGCGAAGATCGACTTGAGGGTTAGTCGAATTCATTCATATATTTTTATGGCTAAGCAAAGAAATACTAACTAGTACTAAGGTCGAGATCGCGAAAGCTTTGGAAGGATTTAACCGTTTGATTGAACATTTCCCAATCATCATCATCACTTATTTTCTTCCAAATCTCTTCAATGCGATCAATATGGAGGTGTAGGGCCTCTTTATTTTCTACAATATAGGGATGAGAGTTTTTCGACGGAAATGCTTTGATTTTGTCAAACAGGTCTGGAGCTATGGCCCATGCGTCGGCTGCAGGACTTTGTGCCTGAGCCTCCGCTAGGCTTTGATATCTACAGACGTCGTGAAAAAATTGTGGATAGGAGATTTTAGACTTCTGAAGGAAACTAAAGCAGAGGCTGATAAAATTTTCTATAACTTCTTCATTGAGATCACTCGTAGTGAGACTCCGGCCCATTCGATTTAAAAAACCATGCAAAAACTCGCGATTGAGTTCGTCAGAAAAACCATCAAGGTGCTTAATAAGATTTTTTTCGCTGTCGAAATCGGTAAAACACAGAGCGAGTTGGTGGAGAGCCCAGAAAACAGACTCCGGCTGCCTAGAAAAGCTATAGAGACCCTGGGAATCAAAATAGGCGGCCGTAAAGTGAGGATCGTAATAGGGGAGGAAACGATAGGGGCCATAATCAAAACTCTCGCCTGAGATATTGATATTGTCCGTGTTGAGAACTCCGTGAACAAAGCCTGCAACCATCCACTGTGCGCAAGTTCGAGCTGTACTTTTGCTGACTGCTTTTAGAAAAGCAGAAATTTTCTCCTGATAGGTGACGCCAGAAATTGAAGGATAATAATTTTCAATACAGTAATTGAGTAGCATTTCTATATTTTGCTTTTGCTCGAAGTATTTTAATCTCTGAAAGGTTCCAATACGTATATGCCCTCTATTGAGTCGTACGAGAACCGCCGAACGAGTTGGAGAGGGTTCGTCATTTCTTTGTAATGCTTCACCAGTTTCAAAGACACTGAGAGTTTTTGAGGTATCGACTTGAAGTGTTTCTAAAAATTCTGTGGCGAGTATCTCTCTGACAGCACCTTTGAGCGTTAAACGACCATCTCCACCGCGGGAATAGGGCGTTTTTCCACTACCCTTGGTTCCACAATCGAGAACCTGTCCCTTCTGGTTCTCAAACTGCGCAAATAAAAAACCTCTGCCGTCTCCAAGATCGGGGTTGTAATGCCTAAACTGATGGCCGTGGTAGCGCAGAGCCAATGGAGTTTCGATATTATCAGGAAAGGATTTGAAGCGGGCAAAGTGATTGCGGACTTCTTCGTCACTCAGTTGTTCGAGACCGATCGTACTGGCAGCACGTTTGTTCCAATAGATAGGTTTCTCTTGGGGGAAATCTGCACATTGAACAGGATCGTAAAACTCGGACCCCAGTTTATAAATAATGGGGGTAGATCGGTAAGGCATAATTATATTTAGTACACTTTAAACGGCAAAACAACTAACAAGAGCTATTTATTAATTCATTTGGTTGGGGCGAAAAAGGTGGTGAATAGGATGGTCAGTTGGGTCCACAAGTTGGCTTATCAAACTAACCTGGGTATTTTCTTTTTTCTTCACCAACAAATCCCATTCTTTGCTTCGGAGTTCCTCGAGGAAAGTCTTTTTTTGTGCCCTGGTAGGTACTTTTCTATTCTCTATCTGAAAGCTCCTGCGAAAAGCTTCCAAATCTCGCGCAAGGTTAACGACAAGGAGTTGCAATAATTTTAAATCCTGAGATTTTTCCGGGTTTCCAGAGAGGCTTTGCGGGACCTCAAAGTAGAACTCCTGACCAAGAACAGAAGGGGCTTGAATAAAGTTATACTGCTGGATGCGACTTAAATCCTGACTTGAGAGACTCGTGTTAAAGGAATAGTTTTTTTCTTTCCAGCTTTGAATGGTTTCCAGAATGAGGTCGAAGTTTTTATGGGACTCTGTTTTTCTAAAATTAATCCATTCGGACACTGGCGTGAAATGGGGGTCTACCCGGAATTCGTCGATTTGTCGGGTCGATCCAGAAGCGAAGTGATTGGACCACAGAAACGGCGAAACCTGATTTGAATAGGAGTCGGCCATAAAAGTTTTCTTGCTTTGCTTAGCAAGTAAGTCGTAGTAGTTTTCTGAGGCCAACTTGTCTTTAACAACTTTGTATACAAAGCTCCACTGACCATATTTTGAACCTTGAACTTCTGCACTCTGTTGGTAGTCAAAACCGGCAGTCGACGGAATGGAGAAAAGTTCTGCCGCATATTCTGCCAATTTTTCTGAAAACTTCTTGCCCTTGTCTGTGTCGTCATACCAGCGCAGAGTCGTCATACGTGTTACTTTTTGTTCGAGATCATAAAAACTCGTGCGAACGAGTCCACTTTGTGGGCTCGCGTAGTAAACATAGGTCGACTTTTTAATTTCTGGCCAAGGGATGACTTTTGGGTAAACTCGGGCGAGTTCCTGTCGACGGGCTTTATCGATTTTAATAATACCGATGAGATCGTATATCGAATTTATATGAGTTATTTTACCCAAGCTCGCCGTGAGAACTTCTTGAGAAGTTATTAGAACCAAGTCTCCGTCCTGAAAGTCGTTAATTGTTTGATAGGCCGTATTGTGTGGAATTGAATTCGGGAGAAAGCTTGTCTTTTTAAAGACTGATTCAGTGACCTGTCTTTGTCCGTGTAAACGAGAAATTCGAAGAACTTGTTCGATGGTGTCCCTTTTTTTAAGTCGTCTTTGTTGAGCGGAGCTAGGAGGGGTTAAACCCGATCGGACCCAAAGATGGGCTTCGGCGAGGGATAAGAAGGCTCTGTCTGTGGATTGAATAAAATTAAGATGGGCTGAAAGGCAGGATTTAGCCTGAGGAAAACTTGTTTCTCCTACTTTCTTTTTGACTCGAGCTTCCAGTTCTTTATTGATTTGAACCCAGTTTTCAACGGCATTTCCGTGATGGGTTCTAAAAAGTCTTTTTTCGCGGGCACTCAGTGCGAAATAGTTGTTAGGTTCGATATTTAAGTGTGCTGCCAATTGACCAATAAAATCTTCGCACTGGGAATTCTTCCATTTATTGAGCTGTGGGCAAATATCATTTTCGACGGCGCGATCCTGTAGTTTGTCGAGGCTACACTTAAGGTAGTTATTGAGAGATGATTGGGGCGGCGCGAGTCGGTTCCCCATGGAGGCCGGCTGCCTGATCCCAGGAGACTGACAAGAAACGAGTACGAAACAAAAAAGGATTAATTTGCGCATATGAATACATCGGATTTTTTAATCTAAAACATCACTGTAAACTCGATGTTGGTCTAGAGATCTTTGTCTAATTTTTCAATTTCACGAAGCACTTTGCGGTGCTAAACTAGCGTAAATTTATTTTCTTGAGGCCAAACATTCATGCAGTCAGCTTGGGATATCTACTTCAACCACCCCGAAAAATTTGATCTTGGTTTTTTACCGACAGAACAGAGTCATCCTAAAAGTATCGGTTTAGCCGAAGTCGCACGTCAGAATTTAGAACAAGCCTTTTCAATGTTCCGAGACATAGATCACGACGCTTTAGATTATCTGTTAGAGATTGAATCTAACATCGATTACCTTAGGGGAGTCGTGCAAAAAGCCTTTGTCGAAAACAAGAAGGTGTTTTTGTGTGGATGTGGAGCGACGGGACGACTCTCTTTATTTCTGGAATCTTGGAGCAAGGAGCATCTTCCAGAAGGTGAATCTATTCTTAGTTTCATGGCTGGAGGCGATTATGCCTTGGTTCGCTCTGTTGAAGGAATGGAGGATCACCCCGGCTTAGGCGCACGGCACTTGCTTGAAATGGGCTATCAAGCGGGAGATTACCTCATCAGTTTTACTGAAGGGGGAGAGACTCCCTATGTTATCGGTGCAACGGAGAAGGCTGCGGAGTTATCGCCGGGAAAAGTCATTTTTTTATTTTGTAATCCTGCAGATTTACTCGAAGAAAACATCGATCGAAGTGCGAGTGTTTTACAAAATAAAGAGATTCACTCCCTTTCTCTGGGTAAGAGTCCCATGGCACTTTCCGGGAGTACTCGTCTTCAGGCGACAACTGTGCTGACTCTCGTTGGAGCCTATTTATTGCAAAGAGAGCTCAAACAGAAGCTGGCCGACTGGATTGGCGAGTTAAAGTCTAGCTTGACCGAGGCAAACTATAAAAAAATGGTACCCTTAACCCGAGAGGAATCTGAAATTTACCAAAGAAATGAATTCGTTAATTATATCTCTGGAAGTTTCTCTTTGACCGTATTAACGGATACGACGGAACGGTCGCCGACATTTAGCTTAACATCCTTTGAGAACAGTCGATTTGAAGGAGACGAATTCTCGTGGTGTTACCTTTTTGTTCCAGGGACACACTCGGCAAAACTTGCTTGGGAAACTATTTTGCGACGTCCTGTACGAGCCCTGGATTGGCCCGAGCTGGAGTATCGACGGGGAGAAGCCTATCTCGGTTTCGATATGAGTGAAGAGGGAATGATATCGAGAAAAGAAAATCTGCCCTCTAAAAGCTATGATTTGAGAATTGAACTGTCAGCCCAGGGTATCGAGTTGACGAGTCCAAAGACAAAAATTAGTTTTCAAGGTCTATCTAGTAATCTCTTAAACAATCTCTTTTTAAAAGTACTTCTAAATGCCCATTCGACTCTCTTAATGACCCTAATGGGGAGAGCCAAAAGCAATGTAATGACCTATGTTCGGCCATCAAATGCTAAACTCATCGACCGTTCAATTCGCTATATCAACTACTTACTTTTACAGGAAAGTATCAGTCTTGAAAAAGGAGATATCGCAAAAATCCTTAAAGCGGTTTTAAAAAAAGAAGCCAGTGAGCAGGCCCTCGTCATTAGAACTTTTGATATTATTCTTCAGAACCGAGATCATCTTCCTGAATTTCTTCAGCAAGTAGATTGAAAATTTCTTCTATTTTTTGTTTTTTCGCTGAAAAAACTTTGCTGTTTAATTTTTGTCGCATGGAATAACTCTCACCTTGCACTTGAACCCGATAGTAAAATTCCGGATAGTAGCGCTCAAGGAAGTAATAAAGAAAACTTTCAGCAAAGTCCTCGGCAGGTGAACGAGCTGAATAGCTTGTGACAAAACGGCTCTGAAAAAGGCTGCGATAATAATTACCAGCTTCGTCAAGTGGAATAAAGACCTCTTCGTCACCGTTGTAAAGGGCTGTGACTTGTCTGCGAAAAATGAGTTCCGGCTTTTTGAGGGGACGATCATACTCGGCCCAACTGAGTCCGGCAAACTCTCCTGGATTGACGGGGCAGTGAGGGATGCCCATGTCTAAACTGGGGCGACAGTCTTCGGTGAGGTAAACCTCGAAGTGGGCGTCGACAAGATGTCCAAGTTCGTGAGTGAGTACCAAGAGTAGGGGCGCGTGAACTCCTTCTGGAGCTGGCACTTCAGCGTCGATAATGGGGCCTCGGCTTAAGTCACCGCCGGTAGTCCAATTTTGTTCACTGAGACGACCTTTGCCTTCTTCGCCGAAAAAACGTTGTTCCTCGAGACTCAGCATTGCCGAGACAGTGAGTTCTTCTTCAAATAAAATTTTCCGTAGACTAATTTTTCTCATAAGTACGTTGTCAGAGCTCTCGGAAAAAGTCTGTTGAAATTGTCCCAATTCATACAGTTCGGGGTCGATTTGAATTCGGTCGAGTTTACAAAACATCGCCTTTAATTCGTCGGGATAGAACTCATAGATTTTTCGCAATTGGCGGGTATAATTGCTGCCATCGCCACTGCAGACGCCATTGTCATTGATCACGCAGGTAATTTCATTCAACTTTTGGAGGCAATTAGTCTTTAGTTTTTCCTGTTGAACCTCTGGCTCATAGACATTTTTTGCGTCATCTTTTGGGGCACAGGCTGCCAGCAAGAGGAGGATTCCTACTGAACTCAAAGCTATAAGATTACGAGTAATTGCCAGACTCATCATTACTAATTAATAAGCAAAATAGAGCCCTAATTTTGGGGTGGATTTATTCGGTGGTATAGGTGATTTCTTTGACCAGTATTTTGAAGCTTGAGCCACTGTCATCTCCATCGAGACTGAGCCAAAAAGCGAGACTATCGAGGGCCTCTGAGAGCTGATAATTGATTTCGATATTTTTGTCTTCGTAGTGAGCAACGTTCTTTTCGAATATTAAATCACTGAGAGGGTGGGTTCGCGACTCTCCGACCCGGCTCTCATCATTGACTAGGTTGAAAAAACGAATTTTGGAAACACCACTTGTATCTTTCGCTAGTTTAAATAAGTGAAGGACCCAATCTGCCGCGATCTGTCTTTGCATCCAGTTCAGTTTGCGCTCGCCCTTTTCGACAAGTCCTAGTTTAAAAAGGAAGTCGTCGGCCCCTTTTTCGCCCTGCTTTTTATCTTTTGGTATTTTTAATTGCCCCTCTAAAAGTTGAGCCTTTACCGTAAAAGACTTTATCTTTGGGCTGGAAGGAAGGGGGAAAATAAGTGGGCTTGAGGACTTTTGAACATCGATGAGCAAGCCGTCTTTAGTAAAACTCACCCTATTAGCTGGAATTTTAGAAAAGTTTAAAACCTGCCAAGAGGACTTTTCACTGAGCGGGAGACTGACCTGGTTCTGCGCTCGTAGGTCAGTGCCCACTGAAAAAAACGCAATTAAAAAAAATATCGGAAATGACTTAGAGGTTCTATTTCTTTTTAAACTCATTAAACAATTGTAATATCTGGAGGCGGTCTTGTTCAATTTCTCCATTAGTCACCTGAACGAGCTTAGCTTTAATTTGTTCTAGCTCGCGACCTTTCTTAAGATCTGTCTCATCGAGAGACTCGAGGAGGCGTTCAAAGTAAGTATTTACCTTCCGACGAAAATCACCATAGTCTTTAACGACAATGCCTTGTACTTGTGTTTCAAATAAATCTATTGCTTCTTTTCGATCCACTTTCGAACCTCCGTTAAAGAAGCAAAATAACTTGGAGAAGGGAGAAGGTCTAGTTTTGCCTCAATAGAATACGGACCGCAACGCAATCCGTTATTCGCCTTAACAGGGTCTTAATAAGTGCCTATTTTTCCTTAGCATTCCTCAGCAATTAGGTCGATTTTGTCGATATTAAGCTGTGAGCAGTAATCAATCAAAAGCCCCTTCATTCAAAAAAATCGAAGACCGATTTGGTGCCTTCGCCAAAGAGGGGCCATTCATTCTTATGTACATCACACCAAACTATGAACTCGCATTCGTGAATAAAAGCTTCTTTGATTACTTTCACACTGTATCAGAGGATCAACTGGGCAAGCCCATAGAAGAAGTTTTAGGGGCTGAATCTTTTGCGGCCCTAAAGCCGTCCATTGATAAAGCTCTTGAAGGCAAGTCTTGTAACTTTGAAACCATTATCTCACTTCCCCATGGTAAGTCATACTTTGACGAAAACTGTGTTCCCGATTACGACGACAAAAAAAATGTGAAGGGAGTCATCGCATTTCTGACGGATATTACGGAGAAGAAGTTTGTCGAATCAGCTCTTGAAGAAAGTTACGAACGTCAGATTCTTACTGTGAAGAGTTTAGATGTTGGGATTTGGGACTGGGTCGATGTTGATTCGGATACAGTTTATTGGAGTTCTAAATTTTTCGAACTCTTGGGTTATGACCAATCCGAAGTCGAGCCATCAGTTTCTCATTTTCTTTCACTCATTCATCCGGAAGATCAATCCAAAATATTTGGAAGCGAGGAAATCGATGAGGTTTTTGCCGAGTCTCCTCGCATAGAAAGAGAATTTCGCGTGCGTACGAAGAGTGGTCAATACCGTTGGTTTCGCCACTCGATGTTTGCGGTCAAAAATGAAGAAGGTGACTATCGAAGAATCGTGGGAGCGAGTCGGGACATACACGAAGAAAAAGAAACTCATAATCAAATGAAAATTTACAAGGAGATTTTTGATAATTCTCCTGATTATATAATTCTATTTAATCCCGAAGGCGAAGTGCTAGAAATGAATCAAAAGTACTGTGAAGCTCTAGGGGTCGATAAGAGTAAAAAAATTGGCAATATGTGGGATCGCGCTACCACTGAGGAACGAAAGTTTTTCTTTGAGGTTGTACTTCCAGAGGTCAAGGAGAATGGGTTTTGGCAGGGAGAGATCGAACTCAAAAAATTAGCGAACAGAGGACAATTTGCAAACGTCGTCGTGAATGGTGTTTGTGATGATAATGGTGAACTGATTTATTTAACTTCGGTTATGCGAGATATTACCGAGTCCAAAAAGATGCAGCAGCAAATTGAAGTGGAGCGCGCTAAAGCCTATCAGAGTTCTCGTTTGGCAGCTCTCGGAGAGATGGCAGCGGGAGTCGCTCACGAAATTAATAATCCCTTGGCTATTCTTATGGGAGCCGCCCATAACCTCGATAAAATGCTCAGTCGTAAAGAGGTAACCGAAGAGAAGTTAGAGCATTTTGTAGGAATGTCCAAGAAAACGATTAAGCGAATCGCAAGAATCGTTTCGGGCCTTTTGCGGTTTTCTAACCAAGGACTTAAGAGCGACGAAATTCATAACTATCAACTCTCAGACTTGGTGGCCAATGTTATCGACATGTGTTCAGAAAAGTTTATGAGTCATGGGGTTCAGGTTCTTCTCAGTGAATTTGAAGGTGATCAAGAGGTTGAGGTAAATCGCATTCAAATGGAGCAAGTACTCTTAAATTTGTTTAATAATTCCTACGATGCCATCGGCGATCTCGACGAAAAGTGGATAAAGTTGACTACTGAAATTCGAGGTCAGACTATTCTTCTCAGGGTTGCCGACAGTGGCTCAGGAATTCCCGAAGAAATCCACGAACGAATGATGGAGCCCTTCTTTTCGACCAAAGAAGTTGGAAAAGGAACGGGACTGGGGTTATCGATTTCGAAAACTATTATGGAGTCCATGTCAGGTGATCTCAATTACAACCCTGAAAATGACAATACTGAATTTGTTTTGAAGCTCAAACTCCATAGGCCCGTCGGCGAGAGTATAGACGAAGACAAAAGTAAAATGTCGGCCTAGTGAGACTTGCCCAGTCGATAAAAACCTGGCAAGTAATCCATATGAAGTCCATTTATTTTCTTTCAAATCATGAGCAGTGCCATAAAAACCAAGAGGACCTTTTGTTGGCAAAGGCCTGTGAAAATCGAGGTCTTCACACTCAGATTACGCCTTGGAACCTTTCTGAGTTAGATTCTGTAAAAAATGAATGTTTCTTGATTCGTTCCACTTGGGATTATCACAGGCACCTGAAGTCCTTTTTGGATCGACTCGAAGCGCTCGAAGTTAATGGTAACCAAATTTACAATCCGCTCTCTTTAGTTCGTTGGAATTCTGATAAAATATACCTCAAAGAAATGATCGATCAGTCGCTTCCAGTCTACCCAACTGAATTTGTTCGACTGGACAGTGAGGAGACTTTGCGGGAGTTCTATTCTAAAAATCAGAAGGAAGGAATCGTCGTCAAACCGCGGGTTTCTGCTTCGGCCTACGGAACCTTTCTCTTGTCCTCAGATGCAAGCGAGGCAGACCTACAAAGAGCCTTTAATGAGCTGCGGGGGCGAGATATTCTAATGCAGAAGTTTGCACGGGAAGTTGTTGAAGAAGGGGAGTGGTCCCTGGTTTTTCTCGGTGGAGAATTTAGCCATGCTATATTAAAAAGCCCAAAGACTGGAGACTTTCGTGTACAGGAAGAGTATGGCGGCAAGAGTCTTTTGAAAAATCCTTCGGGACAAATGTTAAATGCAGCCCATGCAATAATAGAGTTTTTACCCGAAGTTCCACTGTATGCCCGCGTTGATCTCGTGGCTTCTCAGAAAGGCGCTTTGCTGATTGAATTGGAGTTGATCGAACCCTTTTTGTTCTTAGAATATTATCCCGAAAGTATTGAGAATTTTTCTCAACTTCTTTGTTACTCTAAGGCCTGAAGAAATTCTTTGGGTGGAGCCGCTTGATAGGTTTTTTTGATTTGAGGAATCTCAATTTTTTGGGAGTGGAGAAACAAGCGCTCTGCTTTTTCTCCGCCATAAAGGCTGTCTCCCAGTAATGGGATACCTCTATGGGCAAAGTGAACTCTAATTTGGTGACTTCTTCCGGTTTTAGGGCGAACACTCCAGAGCCAGAAATGAGTTCCTCTTTTTAGGCACCGAGCTTGAGTTATAGCCTCCTTGCCTTCTTCGTGAACAATAACTTTGGAGTCAGTTTTGAGGAGCTTTTCATTGGCTTTAAAGTCATCTCTCGAAAATGGACGAGACACGCAAAGGTAGGTTTTGTGTATTTGCCGTTTCTCAAAATAGTCATTGAGTTCTTTCCGCACCGACTTTTTTATAGCAAAAATTATGAGTCCCGTAGTTTCTGAGTCGAGACGATGAGCCGCCTGGCAATAGGGAAACTGTTTCGGGTTTTGTCGCAAAAGATAACTCAATACCCACGATTGAAGGCTTCGAGTATCTTGCGAATCGGCCAGCTCGGTGGGCCCCCCTTGTTTTTTATTGATGACTAAATAAGAGTGTTCGACCGCTTCAATGCTTGCAAACTTCTGATTGGGACGTCCGAATTCAGTGATCAGTTTTATTTCAGCTCCCGGGCCGAGTCTTCGATTGCTGAGGCTAATTCGGTCGTCGACAAAAACATGACCTCGTTCCCGTGCATAACTTGCTTTTTGTTTATTGAGGCGAAACAGAGTCTCTAATAGAAAGTCTAGGTTTCCTGGGCTCTGGACTCGAACTTTTTTATAGGCCAGCATGAACTAGAATACTCCCAGCGGATCTTTTGGCTGATCTCGGCTAATTTTACTTTAGTTTGTCTCATTTCGTACCGAAATCATTATATGCGCTTTTTTATGGCAATAATCACTTTAATTTTCATCAATTTCCTTATTCAGAGCCCTGTGATTGCACAGGAAGACTTTGAAGAGGAGCCTGCTTCGGAAGAGGCTGAGGAAGAGTATTATGGTGAAGGACCCGATGAAGGAGACTACGAGGAGCAACCAGTAGAAGAACCCGATGAGCCGGCAGTGAGTCGAGGAGGAGCCCGTAAACGCAATGCTTCTCGCTTTAGTGGTCCAGGAACTTCCACACGGGATCGTAGTGAGAATCGCGTCGTTCGCGGACGAAATACCTTTTCGGAACCCAGTAAGGTCAAATTTACTCGCAGCGGTCAGCGTCTTGAGGTGAGAGAGATGTCCTTTGAAGAGCGTAAAAAAGCCCTGATCGAGGAGCGCAATCGGGCTCTTGAGGCATTTAAATAAAAGTCTTGTCATCCCATCGAAGCAATAGAAGTATGAAAGTATGTTCGCAGCTAGAAGATTCTCCGTTTGTATTCTCGTTTGTCTAATGGCCAGTGTCGTCTACGGTCGGGATAAAGTCGATGCCGTTGAAAATAGCTTTAACAAGTCTCGATGGATTCCTTTTGTTTATTACACTCCCGAAACGTCGTTGGCGACGGGAATCTTTTTATTAAAAAACTTAGGCAAAAAAGATGTCCCTCGGATTAGTCAGTTGAGATCTGCTGCCCTTGTTACAACTCAAAAACAGGTCTATGCGGATGTGATTTTAAACTCCTACTTTAACGAAGGCCAATCCCAGGTTAAAACTAAAGTGTACGCATCGATTTTTCCCCAGTATTATTATGGCCAGGGGAATGAAACGCAAAAATCTGACCAAGAAGAATACAACGAAACCTATCATGGAGTTGAGTTTGAAACTCGCAGACTTTGGGTCGATGTCATCTATGGTGGCCTAAAACTAGATTATGACTCTAGGGAAATAACGGACTCCGATGAGCGAATTACTGATTTGGGGTTTCTTGATAAAGAGCTAAATATATCTGAATTGGGTTTTGGCCCCTATCTCGTCTACGACTCGAGAGACAGTGAGTTGTCCCCTGAGGTAGGAACCTATTTAGAGTTTTCCCATCGATCCCGTTTTTCTGTGGGAGGGCAAAGTTACTCTTATCGCCAGTGGGATGTGGACGCGCGGACCTATCTCCCTCTTTTTGCGCAGTCTACGGTAGCCCTTCAGCTGGGTTTCGGTGAGCAAGAAGGTGATTTTATTCCCTTTCAGAAGCTTTTGCGCCTCGGTGGCCGAAATATCCTAAGGGGTATTTATAAAGGGCGTTACAGGGACCAATCTAGGGCTTTTTTTCAGGCAGAATACCGATCCGAGCTGACCGAGAGCTGGAAATATGCTTTGTTTGGAGGGCTTGGTCGCGTGGCTCCGCGCCTCAGGGATCTGGGTGAAGAAGATGACCGTTATAGTCTTGGATTTGGTGTCCGTTACGTCATTAACCAGGAGTCTAAAACGAGGATTCGCATCGACTTTGGAATCGCGGGAGATCAGTCAGGATTTTATTTTGTTTTTGATGAAGCCTACTAGTAAGGATGCTCGGTGAAGGGAAAGAAGAAAACTCTTTTTGGCCTTGTTATATTTTTCATTCTCGGAATGGCGGCCGCAGAATTTATGGGGCTCTTTCCGACGTCTATGCGCGTGTTTAGTACTGGGGCTCAAGTTGTAACCTGGCCCGATCTCATGGGCATGAACCCGCAAACGGGTGAGTTGAGCCCGAAGCTTATTGAGCTTAAAGGTAAACGGGTGAAGATCCCCGGTTTTGTAGTCCCCTTAACTGACAATATCTCTCAGTTTAAAGACTTTCTCTTGGTGCCAGATCCAATGGCCTGTATTCACGCCCCTCCGCCGCCGCCAAACCAAATGATCTATGTTAAGTTGGACAAGGCAATGAATATTGAGAGGAGTTTTGGTCCGGTATGGGTTGAAGCTCCCCTTGAGATTGAAGTGACAGAATCCCAATACGGCAAAGTCGGCTTCCAGTTAAAAGGAGCCGACGTTGAACCCTATAAATTCAAAAAAGATAATTAGACGAGTAGTTAAGTTTATTCGCCGCCGACGAAGTTAGGATCTTCATCGCAAGGCACTCCCTTGTCGCCCAGTTTTTGTGCCTGGAGCATGCGAATATTGGTCGCGATGATTTCGTGTTCCGTTAAGCTTAAGACCGAAGCTGCACTTGGGTTCGCTTGATGGAAATTCATGGTACGAGCTAAACCCGCGGCTTCTTCGCCGTGGTAGTAGTAAGATCCAGTGTTGTTGTCCGTAGGCTCAATTTCAGGCTCGTGGCTGCCGCCAGGAGTGACTTCTCCGCCACCTGCATCAGCGGCAACGGTCAGAGGATTGGCAGTTGAACCATGGGCGATTGGGTTGTTCCCATGCACGATGTGAGTCGCCTGAGTGTCCATATTAACAAACTTTAACCTAAGATTTCCTGAGTGGCTTCTGAAGTTCATAACCTGAGGTCGGTTAAAGCGTTCTGCCGGAGGAATAGCGTTCCCCATGGCATCTTGGAGACCGTACATTTCTATAGTGATTTCCGGTTTTACCATGATGCTAAATGATGTCTCTGAAGAACGGCTGTCTCCGTCTTCACTGATGGCTCGAACCTTTAAACCGCTAATTCGGTTAAATGAAGGGGCGCTGACCTTAGACGTAATAATGAGTTCGATATTTTGTGAAACTTGTCCGGCGACGAGTTGAACTTGGGCCGGGTTAAATTCAAAAGTGACATCGGCATTACCATTAATTCCAGAGAGTGCGGTGCGATCGATGGCTAGCGTTACCAGGCCAGAATAATCGTCTTCAGCGGTGATCGTAAAGTTTACTGTCTGTGACTGACCCAATTCCATATCTGCCACGGTGATTGCCGAGAGGCTACCCACAGGGCCACCGGACGGAACCGGAGCAGGGTTGGGGTTCGGAGTCGTGCCGCCATTATTGGAGCTCAGCTCATTTGAGCCATCGACTTTGAATTTTTGATCGAGTTGGAAGTCACCACAAGCAGAAAGTGCCACCATGGCTATACCGAGAATGCATGTGTTTAAGAACTTTTGAATTATCATTACTACTACCCCGTCTAAGTATTTAGTTGTTCCAAGATGACTTCTTAAGACTTAACTAATTCTAGTGTGAAAAAGTGTTGAACAGTTTTTTTACACTAGACCCCATTACCCTTTTAGTTATTACAAATAAAATGCCATTTTCGGCAGCAAAGGCCCTTCTGTGAACTATTGATTTTATTATGCTTTCTCATTGTGAGAATGTAAGAAAGTGTCAGGCTCTTAAATCTGACTAGAATTTAATCAGCACTTATTTTACTACCACTAACAATTGGACTTTGTTAATAAAGACTTGTTTTGCATTATTATAGAGACGGAATTAGTATTGGAAACCGTTAGTGGTACTCGGTTGTAGCTAATTCTCTCGAATCGAGATCATATTTCAAAGAAATTGATTAAGTCTTTAGGGGCGTACAAATGGATCAAAATAAAGTGAGTAAAAACATTGAATCACGACGCTATCATAAGCACTATGAAGGTTCGATTTGGAGACGCACCGACTGGGGCCCGGCCATATTCCTCAGTGTAACACCTCCTATCGCCATTGCTTTGACCGTTTGGTACTTCATGACCGAGCCCTTTCAGTGGTGGACCGTTGGTCTTTTTGTCTTCTTTTACTACGCGACGGGTTTGAGTATCACAGCTGGTTATCACCGATTATTTGCCCACAAAGCCTATGAAGCTGGCTTTTTCACGCGACTCTTTTTTGCGCTCTTTGGTGCGGCTGCTTTTCAAAATTCAGTCATCAAATGGGTCGTTGATCACAGGCCCCATCACCGTTATGTCGATTCAGATCGCGACCCCTATTCGTCTACCAAGGGATTGGGTTACTCTCATATCTGGTGGATGTATTTGAAGGCGAAAAGACCTAAGTACGAGTATTGGGCCAAGGATTTGTTAAAGGATCCTATTCTCTACTATCAAGATAAGTACTATGCATGGATTGCTGTTTTTATGGGCTGGGTATTGCCAGCATTAATTGGTTGGGCCTTCGGATCTTGGCTTGGAGGATTGGCGATTGCAGGTTTTCTAAGAATGGTGGTTGTTCACCATTTGACCTTTCTTATCAATTCAGCGGCTCATTTTACTGGTCGTCAGACTTACTCTGACTCCCATACGGCCAAAGATAATGCCGTTCTCGCTTATTTTACCTATGGCGAAGGTTACCACAATTTTCATCACGAATTTGCCAATGACTACAGAAATGGAATTCGTTGGTATGATTATGATCCAACTAAATGGTTGATTCGTTGTCTTCAGTTTTTTGGAGGAGCCAAGAATTTAAAAATGATTCCTGAAGACGTTATTATTGCCGCCAAGATGAAGATGGATGAAAAGAGAGCCCAGAAAAAGTTGACTTCGCGAACGGCAAAAGCTCAAGCTGAGTTTAAAGAGCAGTTAAATTATCTTCGCCAACAATTCGCACAGGCCCAAGAACGATTTCGTTTAATCAAAGAGGAGTACGATAACTTGAAACTCCAAGCACCAAGCATGGGGCAGATGAGCCAGCAGATGCAAGAGAATCTACAGGCTCTCAAGGCTGAGTTTAAGTATGCCAGACAAGAGATTAAAATGGTGTACAAGCAGTGGAGAAGATATTGTCGAAACCTTCAGCTTGTTGAAGCCTCAATTTAGTTTTTCAATTTAAAATTTAGAAAAAAGTAAAGGCCGTGATTGGATGATCACGGCCTTTTGGTTTGGTCTCGGGATTACATTAGTTAATAAAAGCAAGATGAGAGTGGGATCGAGATTGAGAGTGAGCTATCCTAGCCTCAGATCGAAAATCCGCTTCAGCATCTGCATATACAGAATGCCTTCTCTTCGTGACAGTCTTTGCCACCCGATTGCTTAAGGGGCGTCAGTATTTGCCGCGCGAGAGATATCGATTAAAGTCGAGGATTCGAGGGGGCTTTTCTTCTGGCACTGACAGCAATAGCACCAATTAGTATCATAGGTTTATGCCCAAACAAGTCGGAAACGTCACCAAAGCTAGTCGAATGCTTCAAGTCTACGAAGTTCTTAAGAGAAAAGGACGATGTACTGCCGATGATATCGCCACGGGCGTGGCTTTAGCTTTGGATATCGATTCTGGTGACAAGAATTTTCGAAGGACCATTTACCGCGATCTAAAAGAGTTCACGATCGATAATACCATTCAAGTTGAGTACTTTACTCCCGATGGAATAAAAATCGAACCCGGCGAAGAGGATAATTATAAGAACATTCGCGCGGAATATTTTTTGATGGGCTCTGAGAGCTTAATTATGGGTGGCGGCCTCGTTCAAAATATCGGGGGGCTTTTTTATCCAGCTCGTTTAGGAGCTGTTAACTGGCAAATTCGTAACGTGAACAAGGGCTTTATAGCTAATATGTTTCACCTGACTTTTGCTACGGTTCAGCATCCACTCCTCGCACTATGTATCCCCAAAGATGAAATTCCCGCCAAGGTCATTTTTGGACGGCCATCGCAGGCAGACACCTATAGACCTACTGAACAGTATTTGGAAGCTCAGTACGGAAGGCGAGCCGCCTTGTTTTACTATCCAGAAAGAACCCTGAGTCGACCCAAAGAAGGTGGTCCCGATGGACATGGAGTTGTCGAGTGGATCGATGAAGATCACGTGCACATGAAGGATCTCGGGTCTTCGACGGGTTGTTATTGGGCCCCTGCTAACCCAGACGATGAAAGTCAATTTTTAGCGACCTGGGATAATCACACGGCTGATTCTACGGTAGAGTTGGCCAGGCATCCTTTGCGAATTAAAAGAGATTGGCAGCCCATTGATGAATCGGGAATCCAATTAAAGACTCCTGTCTATGGCCGATTCGGTGACTTTAACTTCTATTTAACCAAAGCTAAGTAAAAAACTAAAAATTACCTAGAAGACTTCCAACAACGACGACACTAATTGTTGCTAAAAATGGGAAGACCACGGCCACCATAAATATATCAAAATAACTTTTCTTATGGGTGAGACCACATATGGTGAGAAGAGTAATGACCGCTCCATTATGGGGGAGGGTGTCAAAACCTCCGCAAGCAAGTGAAGCCACACGGTGGAGAAGTTCAGGTGAAAGGTTAACCTTTTCAGCCATGGCGAGGTAATTTTCTGCCAAAGCTTTGAGAGCAATACTGAGGCCGCCACTTGCCGAGCCGGTAATGCCCGCGAGAACATTGATCGAAATGGCTTCGCTCACCAATGGGTACTGAGGTAGAATTCCGAGAACCGCATCTTTAATGGCAGTAAAGGCGCCGAGTGAGGCCACCGTCGCACCATAGCCGACCTCTGATGCTGTGTTAAATATAGGCAGGAGGCTGCCCATTGTTCCCTGGTTAATCGAATCAAGTGGTGATTTTAAATACTTCCACTGCAGTGCTAGCAGAACTAACACCGATACAAAAATACCCAATATGATCGCCCAGAGGCCGAGGACATTTTTTAGGGGAATTCCGCCGAACTTCTCTTGGGAAAGATACTGGGTATCCCAAGACGGAATAATATATTTAGAGAAAATAAAGTTTAAAATGAGAACTAAAAGGAGAGGTGCTAAAGAGATCCAAAGATTTGGTCTTTTGGAATCGCTCGATTCTTGCTGCGGATTTACTTCGACTTCACCATTCAGAAGATATCCTTCGCCTTTTTCTTGGGCCGACTTAATTCGACGATTGAGCCAGATCATCCCGCCGCCAAACATAATGAGTCCAGCGAGCAAGCCTAAACCTGGGGCTGCAAAAGCCGTGGTTCCAAAAAATGGCATGGGGATGGCGTTTTGAATGGCGGGAGTTCCAGGGAGTGCGGTCATTGTAAAAGTGAATGAGCCGAGGGCAATACTCGCCGGGATAAAGCGTTTAGGAACCTTGCCCTGTTTAAATAAACTTTGGGCAATTGGATAAATGCAAAAGGCAACGACAAAAAGAGAAACCCCACCATATGTGAGTAGTGCACAGGAAAGAACGATTGCGAGTGCAGCACGATGAGCCCCGATTTTCTTAGAAATACTTTCGCCGATCACTTCGGCGGCACCAGAGTCTCCCATGAGCTTGCCGAAAATAGCGCCTAGTAAGAAGAGGGGAAAGTATTTTAGAAGATAAGAGCCAAGGGCTGGCATAAAAATCTGCGTGTAGGAACCGAGGAGTGGAGCCGAAGAGTCAAAGCTGGCTGCCAACAATGCCATTAGCGGAGCAAGTACCAAAACATTGATTCCTCGATAGGCTAAATACATGAGTCCGGCTAAGGATAGGATGATTCCAAAAGTCCCCATTAGTTCTCCCTGAAAAGCAAAGGACTTATGTAGGCCAGCCTAGGGCGAGGGTCAAGAACTCCGGGTATAGTACTCGGTTTCTAGGTCGCAAGTGGTGTTTTTTCCAATCTGATCGAAATTATTTTCAAGCCATTGGCTAGCGACATTTCGGCCAAGGTCTCGCAACTCTTTAAGAAAGCTCCAGGAGGTATTAAACTTACTCGAGAGGCTGTAGCTCCGCATAGCCTCATCGGCGCGAATGGAGTGAACCAGAATTTCTCTGTAGCGCTTTTGGTAATCAGTTTGCAACCAGTGGTTTTTCAAGAGTTTAGAGACAAAAGAAACGGCTCTTAACTCATTGACGAGGGAGGCGTTGAAGCTGATTTCATTGATCCTATTGTTAATGGCCTGGGCGGTGACCGGTATTTGTTCTCTTTCTACGGGATTGATATGTAAGATAACAATGTCTTTAGATACAGTGTTGTAGAATAGAGGAAAGAGGGCAGGGTTTCCCGTATAGCCTCCATCCCAGTAGGTTTCTCCTTCGATTTGAACGGCGTGAAACATATAGGGGAGGCAGGCTGAAGCCATTGCCACGTCGGCATCGAGTTCATTGTTGTGGAAAATCTTAGTTTGCCCCGTTCTCACATTGGTCGCATTTATAAATAGTTTCACACCATCACATTTTTGGATGCTTTCGAAATCTATAACCGACTTTAGCAAATGTCGAAGTGGATTAATGCCCATGGGGTTAAGTTGGTAGGGAGAAATAACCCGGCCCACAAACTCGTGAAAGTAGTAGTTAAATTTTTGATAGTTTTCATTGATGTGTTTGAACTGGGGGAGGTTCATCCATGGTAGGTACGACAATGGATTGCTCATCTGTCCGAGGTAACTGACCTGGCGCCAAAAATATTCGAGGGCTTCACGAGCCCCTTTTTTGCCAGAGCTCTCCAGGCCCGAAGCATAGACCAAAGCATTCATTGTTCCGGCGGATGTGGCAGATATTCCCTCGATGTAAAGGCGCCCATCCTCAAGGATTTTATCGAGAACCCCCCAGCCAAAGGCTCCATGGGCTCCTCCTCCTTGCAGTGCTAAATTCACAGATTTTTTCGTGGACATAATCGCTCCTATGATACCGTCCTTAAGATTTGCTATTAGAGAAAATTGGGTCTTATTTAGCGGTCCACCCGCCATCCATAGAGTAACTGGAACCGGTCATATTTTGAGCTGCGTGGGTCGTTAAGAAGTGAGTGAAGTCGGCCACCTCAGAAACTTCAACAAAACGATTCGTTGGTTGCGCTCCCTTAATAACTTCTTCGAGTACTTGAGCAACACTAATTCCACGGGCTTTGGCCGTATCTTCAAGTTGAGCTTCTACGAGGGGAGTACGAACGTATCCTGGGCAAATAGAATTGACCGTGATGTTTTTTTCAGCCACTTCGAGAGCCACCGTTTTTGTGAGCCCAAGAACGCCGTGTTTGGCGGCAACGTAGGCTGATTTAAAAGGTGAGGCAACGAGTCCATGGGCCGAAGCAATATTGATAATTCGTCCCCATTTGTTTTTTTCCATTCGAGGAAGGGCCAGTTGTATCGTATGAAAGTTCGAAGTGAGATTGAGTTCAATAATTTTTTTCCAACGGTCCGCCGGGAAATCTTGAACCGGACTGACAAATTGGATTCCGGCATTGTTTACCAAAACATCGAGACGATTAAAAGTTTGGTCAATGGTGCTAAACAAATCCTCAATTTGGGCCCGATCTGTCATATCCGCTCCGTGATAAATTACCTTGCGACCGGTTTCTGATTCGAGAGTTTGCCGTAAGTTTTCGATTTCAGTGGCGTCACCAAAACCATTGAGACAGATATTGTAGCCTTCATGGGCCAGTTTTTTTGCGATCCCGAGACCGATTCCGCTGGTTGAGCCAGTTATGAGTGCAACTTTACTTTCCATTTTAACCACCTGTCCGAATTAGAAAGACTGTTCTTCTTTTTCGATCAGAATTATTGCAAACGCAATAAAAGTTTTTTGACTTGATGCGAAAGCTTTAGATTTTTATGGGAACGACAAAGTCTTTTGCGCCCTTTTCGGGGCCCAGGTCCTTAGGGAGGTGGGATAAAACCTCGCTCTTTATGGCTTCGAGGGCTGAAAACTTAATAAAGGACTCGTGATAGATCAGGCTAATCTCCCTTAAGGGAACTGGAGGAGTGAATTCTTTGGCTTTCTTAGGCCATTGGCTCCGGGGGTGGGGGAGTGCGAGACGAGGGAGCAGAGTGTATCCCGTTCCTCGATCCACAAACTGTTTAAGGGTCTCAAGGTTTCCACTTTCAAAGTGAAGATTCGAAACTGTGTTCTGCGCCCTTGAGGACTCGTGGCAGAGTTCCAAAACTTGATCCCTAAAGCAATGTCCCTGGTTGAGCAGCCATACGTCTTCAGCCGAGAGGTCTTTGGCTTTGATACTTTTCTTCTTTAGAAATTTATGTTGATCGTGGCCATAAAAAACAAAGGGTTCATAAAAAAGGACCATTTCTTTTATGGAACTTTGGTGTAAGGGGGTGACCAACAGAGCGGCATCGAGGCGATTTTCGAGAATACTTTTAATGATTTGTTCGGTTTGCTCCTCGTAGATCGTCAGTTGAAGTTTTGGGTAAGCTTCAGCCAAATGAGTCACAAAAAGGGGGATTAGATAGGGGGCAATGGTGGGTATGACACCGAGGCGAAAGGGCCCAGCCACCTCACTCCGTTCATTCATTATGATGGTTTCAAGAACTTCCACCTCTTGAATGATTTTTCGCAGTTGGAGAATCAGTTGAGCGCCCAGGGGTGTCGAGCGCACGGGTTTTTTACTGCGATCAAAAATCATAACATCGAGACTGTCTTCCAGTTTCTGTATCTGCATGCTCAAGGTGGGTTGGGTGACATGACAATCGTCAGCGGCCTTTTGGAAATTCTTAAATTGGTCAACGGCCAAGACATAGCGAATTTGCGTTAAGGTCAGGTTAGCATTCATAGGTGACTCTCCCAATAGAAGGGACTTTAGCAGGAATTGGCCGTAGTTTTTAGCTCTTTTGTTGACCTTGTTTGTTGAAAACGTTCTACTTGAAATGTTTGGGGAGGAAAAACATGGGACATTTTGATTTGGGAGCACTTGTACTGCGTCTGAGCTTTGGTGGACTGATGCTTTTTTCCCATGGTTGGCCAAAACTGGCAAAATTTTCTGAGCTCAGTGGTAAGTTTCCCGATCCCATTGGAATGGGCTCCCAGGTGGCCCTGTCTCTTGCCGTTGGAGCAGAAGTCTTTGCGGCATTACTCCTAATTTTGGGGCTTTTTACCAGGCTTGCGACCATTCCCTTGATCATAACAATGATTGTGGCCGCCTTTATTATTCACGGAGCAGACCCTTTTCAGAAAAAAGAAATGGCGATACTCTTTCTTTCTGCCTATGTCGCGCTTTTATTTATGGGTAGTGGCAAGTACTCGCTTCAACACATGCTCAAAATTAATTCCAACTCGAAATTTCCCTTTTTAGCATGGCTCTTAAAGTAGACTAATTTTCTTTTTTGAATATCAAAATAAAATTATTAGCGGGCATCGAAATCCGTTCTTGAAAGCACAACGAATGTTTTGCCGATTCCTCTAAAATTTGATTGAAGTGTCTCAAGCCCATGTCTGGATCCTTTAATCTGAGAGAGGCCGAGAATTCAATATTACTCGGAGCTGTTCTAATATCGTCAAACTCAAACGGACCATAGAGAAAAGCCTGTCCGCCCGGAGTCAGTAGGCAACAAACCTTTTCAAAAAAGTGAGGGGCTGCCGACCAAGGCATTATATGCAAACAGTTAGCTGCATAAAGAAAATCAAAAGCTTTGAGGTCTCTTGGGAGTTCTTCAGTGACGTCGATTTCGATGGGAGTCAGTAAGTTTTCGAGACCGGCACTAACAACTCTGTTTTTAAGTCCCATGCTTTCGAGTTCTCGATCCGAAGTTTGAATCTCCCATTGAGGGCAGTTCTCGGCAAAGAACTGGGCGTGTTGTCCGGTCCCACTAGCGATTTCAATCAGTCGCGTTCGTTCGGGAATTCTTTTTATTAGTTCTTCGAGAATAAAACTTTTATTTCGGTCTGCCGCAGGGAAGACCGGTAGTTCTTCTGGTTTCATAATTCCTATTTAGACCGTTTTACTCAAAGACTGTCAACTTTCAATACAGAAGTGACTTCATTGCGTTTTCGCAGCGGTAGCTATTTTGCGAAGCAAAAACCTGTTGAGTTAGGTCATACCATGTTTGAGATGCCGCTTGAGTTCCCGATGAAATGCCTTCACCCGTTCGATTTAAAATACTTCGAGACCCAGAAAGAGCATTACCTGCTTTTTCAGCTAGAAAGCGAGTAAAGCTTCGACTGGCGTCGGGACCGGTTGTGTCCTGCTCATTTGGAATATCGTTATTAAGAAGGAGCTGTAAGGTTTGCAAAACACCGACACCTGTTTCGGAAATGCCATCGCGACTATTTTTGAGAGTGTCGAGGAATCCAGAATAAAGTTCACCAATTCCAGCACCCTGAGAAATTAATCCCTGTGATAGTTCAGACAGGCTCATGGGCACTTGAATATTTCGTGCACGATTAATTAAGTTAGATCCCCAGCGTCCCAATTGGTTTTGACTATTGGCTAAAATGATATTCTTTCGTTCATTGAGAATTCCAAGTACACCTTTTTCTTTGAGCTCATAAAAGAATTTTGCCATTTCTTCACTCGAAAGCTTAGCAAAAGCGTGGACGCCGCCATTAAAAGTAAAATCGATAACAAAAAGAAGTGGCTTGATCCCTTTCCGAATTAAACTCGTTCCGGTGTAGGCGATGATGCGATCTGAAAATAGTCCTACCACCGATATAGCAACAACAAAGTAAGGAGCTGTAAATGCCGTGAGGATCACTCCTACGCAAACAATGGCAGTTGGTGGGTGAGCCAAACATTGATTAAACTTCTGGCGAATTTCTTGGCGATAGCGAAACTCTTGTCCATTGATCATGATTGGTTTGTTTCCGAGAAGTAAATCGAGGACCGGCTTGTAAATGTCTTGATTTAGAATTCCGTAAATAACATCAACAGTTCCACTGTGGAGGTGCGTTGTAATGCCACGAAAAAATCCTGCTAAAATTTCCGCTGTCATCAATGATTCGCGATTTAGTTTCAAGAACTCATTGAGTGGAGAGTAGGTGTTGTTGTTTTCAGGGTTATCTGAGCTTAACTTCGCAGCTGATTCAATGGCGAGTTGGATGTTTGCCGTTTGCTCTTCGATCGTCGCCAACCGGTCACTCTCGCTTTCGATATTTTTCATATCCTCAATAATTTTAACGAGTGATACCAAAGAAAAGCTTTGTACCGATTCAGTTTCAGTATGGCCAAGAAGCTCAATGACCTTTTTTATGAATAATGTGGTCTGGTCATTTTGCCCCATTGTGTGTAATGCGAGAAGTTCCGCAGCAACTTTTTCCATGGCGTTTCTTCGGCTAGGTCCACTTTCATTGCTGCCAAGCTCTGCTAAATTTTTAATAACTTGCAATCGATAATCGAGGTCTTGACTGTTGAGTTCACTGGCGAGAAATCGGTCGTATAAGAGCCCTAGGGTATCTGGGAATTCAGCGAGGGCCGCGTGGATTAGCCTTCTTTTTTGTGCGTCTGAGAGATCGTTCGGAGTCTCTTGAGCAAAGCCAGGTAGGCTAAAAATTGAACACAATAGTATCATTAGCAAGTATTTCATCTCGGACCTTCCGATTTAAAAGCAAAAAACGTCATTTCGTAACAAGGGTATTACAAAGGTAAAATGCAACCCAAATGCCATTTCACTTTAAACAACCTTGTGAATATTCCATCTCAAACAGTTCAGATTCAGAATGAGAGTGATCTCAATAAATCCAATTGACGTAATGGGTACCTCTAAGCTGCAGATTTGGTCGAAATCTTGGTGGTGGTTTCATTATGGAGCCAAAACCTTCTTGTCAAAAACTGGGCGGGGAACTATGACTTAAGAAGGACTAGGGGGTATTGTGGAATCACAATTTCGGGGCTTAAAATTTATATTATCACTTTTTATGATGCTGCTTTGCCTCGGCTTGGCCTACTTTGCAGATAGTGCCGGAGGAGCGTCCTGGTACAGTATCCTTCCTCCTCTTTTTGCTATTAGTTTAGCCTTTCTCACTCAACGAATATTTTTGAGTTTGATTTTAGCTATCGTCATTGGCTCTTTTCTTCATTTTGTGCCGACCGGAGTGGGAGAGATCGGCAACTATGGTAGAGCCGTAATTTATCCAGTGTCACTCGCTTGGCAATCTATTACAGATATTGAAAATCTGAAGGTCTTAGGCTTTGTTTTTGTTCTTCTTATGGCGATCTCGGTAATTATCGTATCGGGTGGAATAGCCGCGATGGTTGAGAGTATGCAAAAGCATATAAGCTCGCGCAAATCCAGTCAGGTTGTAACGGTTATAATGGGCTTTCTCGTTTTTATTGATGATTACGCCAATACAATGATTGTTGGTGCGAGCATGCGGGGCTTTACCGATCGCTATAAAGTGAGTCGCGAAAAGTTGGCTTTTTTTGTGGATGCGACCAGTGCTCCTGTGGCGGGCCTAGCCATTGTCAGTACGTGGATCGGTTACGAGGTGGGCTTGTTTGAGGAAATTTCTAAGGAGTACAGCCTTAGTGCCGACGGCTATGGCCTTTTTTTTGAAGCACTGAGTTCTCGTTTTTACTGCTGGTTCATGTTGATTTTTGTTTTTGCAAACGCCATTCTTAGTCGTGATTTCGGATTAATGGCGCGAGCTGAGCACAGGGCTTTTCACAAAGGGGAAGTCAGTCGCAAAGGAGCAAAACTTTCCGCGACGACAAGTTTTGAACAGATAGAGCCTGCGATGGAAGTGAAGCACCATTTGATGACGGCGCTTTTGCCATTGTTATCTCTATTGAGTTTTGTCTTTCTTGCTATGTTTTACGACGGTGGTGGATTTAACAATGGTTTCCTAGGACTCTTTTCCTTCGGAACATGGTTTGAAGCCTTAAAATCTTCCTCGAACGGGGTTATGATTTTGTTTTATGGGGCTTGCCTTTGTTTAGTACTTGCCATCCTTTGCTCCCAATTCTTGGCTAAACTTCCCGGTAAGCTCCTAGGAATATCTTTGTACAAAGGCCTAAAAGGAGCTCTTCTTCCAACCGGTATCCTCGTGTTGGCCTGGTCTTTAAAAGTCATTTGTGATGACTTACAAACGGGTTTATTTTTAACAGAGAGTATTGGGCGCCATATAAGTGCTTCGGTTCTTCCGCTTATTGTCTTTCTTATTTCGGCGGCAACAGCCTTTGCTACAGGAACGAGTTTTGGGACCATGGCAATACTCATTCCGACGATCACGCCATTGGCACTTCACCTTCAAGGGGGGAATGAAGGCATTTTATTGGCAATTTGTTTAGCGGCAATTCTCGATGGAGCTATTATGGGAGCTCATTGTTCTCCGATATCCGATACAACTATAATGAGTTCTATTGCGAGTCAGTGTGACCTTATGGATCACGTCAAAACTCAAATGCCCTACAGCCTTTTAGTGGGAGCTGTTGCCTTGGTTTTTGGATATCTGCCAGCAACATTAGAGCTTCCTACCTGGCTCCAATATGGTTTAGCTGGCCTTTGTCTCGTCGCCGTGCTTCGATTTTTAGGACGTAAAGTCGAAAATCCTGGACCAATTAAGGCGGATTGAAAGAAATTTTGATATCTGGCGCAGTTAATTCCATAATGGTGGCATGGCTCCAGAAAAGAACTCTTTAATAGTAACGGCACATCCAGATGACGAGTCCTTATTTTTTGCTGGTTTGATACTAACGGCTAAAGAAATCAATTACGACCTTCTGTGCTTAACAAGTGGAAAAACCGATGGGCGAGAAGGTGAAAGAACCCGCGAACTAGAGTTAGCCGCTGAACAGCTGGGAATTCGTAAAGTTATACACGGTGGACTTATCGATGATCCCAAATTGGGTTTGAACCAAGAGTCAGCATTTAACCTTTTTGATAAGACGCTCAGTTCTAACTACGGGAAAGTCTATACTCACAGTATTCTGGGAGAATACGGTCATTCCCATCACCAAGATTGTAGTTACTTTTGTCACTCTTTTTTTGAAGGGAAGCATGGCATTCCCGTTATGAGTGTCGCTTTCAATATTCCGGCTGATGAGCACGTTTTATTGCAAGGTTTGCATTTTAAAAAGAAGGCCAAAGTATTGACTGAGATATACAAATTAGAGACCCGGAGATTTTATAATCTTCTTCCAATTACTTCAACGGAGTCCTTTTCGAGAATTGGCTTTGAAGAGGCTGATGTCATTTATCAGTTTTTAAAAACGAATGTTCTCTCAGGTGAAGAGAAAATCAACTACCACCAGGGGATTCTCCCTCTATTGAAGGCTCGCCCCCTTTCTGACCTCGTCGAGAACTTTTTTGCAGCCTATTTTTCTGACGAATCAAATTAAGAAATTTTCAAATTGAAGCTACAAAGTTTTATACGTTGTTAAAAAGTTCGTCGTTTTCTTTTGAATGTGTCTCTATGAAGCATGCTAAATACTTGATCTCTCAGTTGAATATAGGGGGTCTCGATCTGAGAGGTGGAGTTTAATGGAATAGGGCTTGCTCCTAAACAGATTAGGTATAAAGGGAAGGAAGATATGGCTGCCATAATGGGGCCTCACCCAGAGGACGTATTTAGAGACGATAAGGTCAAAAAGAAGCACCAGGCGAAGATGAAGCGCTTGAGGTGGCTTTATAAGTACCGGATCCCCCAACTCTCCGTGGTTCTCTATTTTCTTGCTCTCGTGTTATTTGCGCTCGGCTCAGTCTATGTGATCGAAGTTGAGCTCCCAGCTCGAGAGGCCCTCAAAAATCAAGTTCAATCAGAAGTCGAATTTATTTCTTGGTTGAGAAGAGAATCTAATATTGAAACGGCCAGTAATAACTGTGTGGCTATCGAAACCAAGTCCTATTACGACTGTTTCTTCGAAATTGTTTCGGCAAAAACCAATGACATGAGCTTAGCTCCACAAACTGTTGAGTCGATGATCTCAATCGGAGTGGGCCTCATTTATAAATCACACCTAGAAGCGCGCGAACGAAAAGAAATGGATTTGCCGGAATCAGTTCGAGTCCCTGCGGAATTGCGCAAAGAGGTCGGTCTCAATGAGGAAATGCAAATCGTACACTGGTATGTGTTTTGTTTGCAAATGCTCAAAGACTATAGGCCCGAAGCGGTTGTTAACTACCTCGTTAAAAACCAAGTCAAAAATTCCATTGAAGTGATAGCACAAAAAAAGTTAGTGGCTCTCAATGATCGGCTCTCTAAGCTTCCGAGTAACATAAGAATTGAAGAACAGTACATTCAATTGCGAACGGCACTCGATCGCCTTCGAAGTGAAGATTTACTCTTAGTCTCCTCAAGTATTAGCCAATAGTTAAAAAGTCAGAGAAAGTGACAAACTCTTTTGCGATTTGTGCCTCATTTTTAAATCTTGCCTAAAGTGTTGAAATTTTAGAGTTTTAATTCGATTCCATTTTCTAAAATTCATTCCATTTTTGCTCCCAATTGAATAGCCTGGTTCAAGGTCTAAGGATTTTGGGAGTCCCGGATGAGGTTCGTGCATTTATTCATTTTCATTTCATTGTCTCTTGCACTGAGTGCATGTGGGGGTGGTCATAATGAAAACGGCACGCCAATCCTTGAAGAAGATTTTGTAGAGTACTCGAATTTCGATATGAATTTTCACCCACTCACTAAAACGATTTGTGATCCCTTTACCGAGCAAGAATCAGAATCTTTTCACCGGGGTATACGCGCGAGCCTATATTCTGCACCGAGTGGAAGTAACTTTTCTTCAGTTCAGGACTATATTGATCTGGGAGATAAGCAGGAGCAAACTCTCTTTCTGAGTCAAATGAATGTACCGACTCGAAGATTTGAAAAGGGCTTTATAAATGCCTTCGGCGAGGCCATTCTCGATGATGGCGGAGAAGTATTGATAGAAGATTTCGCCCTTGATATGCGAACCATTTTTAAATTGGGAAAAGATCAAGCTCCTGGACGCTATGAGATTTCTGTACTCGCCGATGATGGCGTCGTATGGGAATTTCGTGATGAGGATGGAAAGTATAAAGAGTTAATTAATGAAGATGGCATACATATGACTCGAATGGGTTGTTCTTCTGTTGCCCTCGATCTCAACGAAAACTCTGAAGTTCCCATGCGAATCAAGTATTACCAGGGCCCAAGGCACCATATCGCTTTAGTTGCAATGATGCGAAAACTCGATGACGGAGAAGAGCCAGGTGGCGATAAGCAGTGTGGAAAGCAGGGTAACAAAATGTTTTTTGATTACACTCAAGGGTCCGCACCTAAAAAAGCATACACCGATCTTATGGAGCGGGGGTGGAAGGTCATTCCTGCAGAAAATTTTAATTTACCTTTGGTTTTTTCTTACAACCCTTGTACCCAGGGTGATCGTCCAGACATTTATGATGTTGCAGAAAAGATCGACGAAAACGGTGACGTCACAGTTTCTTGGAAGACTAAAGCAAAATCGAGTTCACAGTTGCTCGTAAATAATCTCGAAAATAACGATCAACACCTCGTTGAATCAGATAATGTTTTAAGATTTGAACATGAAATAAAGATTAAAGCACCGGGTTTAGACGCTAAAGAGACCAGTCTAGAGGTGAAGCCGGTGTCGATGAGCCACAATCTGGGGAGAGAAGTAGGTCCCAGCGTTTACCTTAACGATTAATTTGCTCACTACTCGCCAATGCGAGATATCCTCACCATCCCCCCCTGGATTTTCCAGGGGGTTTTTTATTCTCTGCGTAATTTACTTTTATTTTAGCTCTGATCGTTCTTTTTCTCCTTCATAATTGATAGTCTACAGCCAAAGGAATTTTTCAATTGGCTAAAGAAAACGAAAATGCGCAAGAGGGAAAATTTGGAACCTTTAAAGGGGTTTTCGTTCCCAGCATTCTAACCATATTCGGTGTGATCATGTATCTCAGAACGGGTTGGGTTCTGGGAAATGTGGGACTCTTTCAGACCATTCTGATTGTTGTTATGTCGAGCACAATTACCCTTTTGACGGGGCTGTCTATTGCAGCGAGTGCGACCAATATGAAAGTAAAGGCAGGCGGCACCTATTATATGCTTTCTCGCTCTTTCGGTCTCGAGACGGGAGCGGCGATTGGTGTTCCTCTTTATTTTGCCCAAGCACTCGGTGTTTCTTTTTATTTGGCAGGTTTCGCCGAATCGGTTCGCTTTTATTTTCCAGAAATTCCTATGCAGGTCATCGGTGTGGTGACGTTGTTGTTTCTCGCATTCATTGCCTTCAAGTCAGCTGACTTGGCCCTTCGTGCGCAAATTTTTATTTTCATTACAATTATTGGGTCACTCATTTCATTCTTCTTGGGCGGTGAACCCAATGAAGATTGGGTTATGGGTGAAACCGCAATTTCAAAAGTCCCTTTCTGGGCAGTTTTTGCGGTTTTCTTTCCCGCAGTGACTGGGATTGAAGCGGGTGTCGCCTTGAGTGGAAATCTACGAAATCCGGGACGCTCACTCGCATTGGGAACCATCGCTGCCGTTCTTGTAGGTACCATCGTTTATATCGCGATACCGGTCTTTCTCGACGCCTATGTACCAGCTGATATTCTCATTAAAGAACCTTTGATTATGACTAATATTGCCGCCGTTGGCTTCTTGATTCCCTTGGGTTTGTGGATGGCTTCATTGTCTTCAGGCTTAGGGGCCCTTCTTGGGGGACCGAGAACTTTGCAAGCTCTTGCCAGAGATGGGGTCGTTCCATCTTTTATTGGCAAAGGCGAGGGGGCTGCCGACGAGCCTCGTCGTGCGACCATTGTGACCTTTGCAATCGCTCTGGTAGGTATTTTACTGGGGGACCTCGATGAAATCGCGAAGATCCTCTCGATGTTTTTCTTAACCGCCTACGGTGCGCTCAATTTGGCAGCGGGAATCGAAGGCTTCATTGGTAATCCGAGTTGGCGTCCCAGTATTCGTACGCCGTGGGTTCTTTCAATTGCCGGTTTTGGTGGCTGTATCGCCTGTATGTTTATGATCGCCCCCGGTGCGACCTTTATGGCGGGACTTCTTTCTATTTTCATTTATTCAATCATGCGCAAACGAAACCTGAGAGGGCAGTGGTCCGATATTAGGCGTTCACTTTACCAAACTCTCGGAACCCAAATGATATACAAACTGGCCCAAGGAAAGCCCGATGCGAAATCTTGGCGCCCGCAAATATTGCTCCTGACAGGGTCTCCGAAACAACGTTGGCACTTAGTGGAACTCGCTCACTCACTGGTACACGGAGAGGGACTGATTTCTATTATAGTCATCGTTGTCAATCAGGACCTTACCGAAGAGCGCCTCGGTTCTATGGAAGAATCAATGCGCCAGTTTGCAACCAAACAGGGTGTTAACTGCTTGGTCGAAATTTATTCTGAAGACGACTTTATTCAATCGGCCAAGTCGATTGTTCGCCATTATGGTATTGGGCCCATGAGTCCTAATACGGTGATTCTCGGACAGCCTACAGAGAAACCTGTTTCCGATGAACTCCTAAGCCTAATGCTATCAGTTTACCATTCAAAGAAGAATTTACTATTGGTTCGCCATTCTAACGAAGGGTTGGCAGCGGCAACCAAGACTGAGCATAAGGGCAAGAGAATTGATGTTTGGCGCAGTGATAAGGACCATAACAGTTCATTGATGTTGGCCTTGGCCTTTTTGTTAAAAACCTCAACGGAATGGGTGCGTACTAAAATTAGTATTCGTTCGATCGTTGAATCCAAAGAAGAAGAAGAAGGTGTCGAAAACTTTCTTAAAGAGTTCTTAAAAAAGGCTCGCATGAAAGCTGAGACGGTGATTTACCATAGACCAGATATCGAAGGCCTTGCAACGGGAGTCAATGCCTATAGTCAAGGTGCTGATCTGGTTCTCGTGGGATTAAAGCGCCCCGACGATATGTCAAAAGAAGCTTATAAAACCTATCTGCAAACAATGATCGATAAAACTGCGACGATTCCTCGTTTGCTCTTTGTCCTCGCTGGTGAAGAGATCGATTTTAATGAAATTTTTGAAGAGTAAGATGAGAGCCTTAATATTTGTCATTAAGGTCATTTCACTAGTTTTTCTATTGAGTTCCTGTACTGTTCTTAATAATCGCCCCGTCTTTGTGCAATCGACACACCGACTCGATTTATTCCCTACCTCGGGATTGCCCGTTGAAAAACCCATCAGTATTTACTGGAATGATTTTAGAGTTCCATTTATAGAAGCGCAATCCGATCGCGATGCGGCTTTTGCTTTGGGAATGGTTCAGGCCCATTTACGACTCGGACAAATAGAAATATTTAGAATGGTCTCAGAGGCTCGGTTGTCTGAAATGGCGGGCCCATTCGCTACAGATATCGATCGAGCTCTGAGAACCATTAACTTTTCTAAATCGGTCGATGAACAGATTCGAACCATGGATAAAAAAACTAGGGTGTGGATTGAAGCCTTCGTCGACGGAATTAATGCTTATAAAAGCCGCGATCGAAAGCGCCCCATAGAAATGGAGGTTCTTAACATTCCAGACCGTCCTTGGACGGTAGTGGATGTACTTCGCGTAGGTCGTTTAGCTTCAGTGGATATTACCTGGGCTTTTTATCTCAAGTTTTTTCAATTCAAACAAAAAAAAGGCTGGGAGAAGGCCTTCAAAAGGTACTTAGAGATCGGTAAAAACTCGACTCCCAGCTTTTCTAATGATTCATTGTTGAGTCTTGAAAGCCTCATCATGGGATTTTCGAAGTCCGGTAGTAACTCTCTTGCGGTCAGCAAGAAAAGGGCAAAAGGATCTTCGGCCTTCATGGCTAACGACCCCCATTTGGGCATTTTTGCGCCTAATATTTGGCTTCTCGTTGGGATCAAATCACCGAGCTATCACATGGTCGGCTTGATGTTACCCTGCCTGCCATTTATAGGTGTCGGGAGAAACAGAGACATTGCCTGGGGCGGTACAAATATGCGCACTATCTCAACCCATCTGTTTGAACTGACTAAAGAGGACTTAAAAGATGTAACAACTAGAAAAGAAAAAATAAAAGTAAGGTGGTGGTTTGACGAAGAAATCGAAGTCCGCGACTCTAAATACGGCCCGATTATCTCTGATGTTCCACTGTTCAAAAGCGAGAAACCCATCGCCTTTAATTGGTTGGGACACCAGGCCACCCATGAACTGTCAGCGTTTCTTAAGGCCAATCGTTCGAAAAATTTCAAACAATTCAGAAGCTCATTTGAAGAGTATGGGGTGTCAGCTCAAAATATGCTCTACGCCGATAGCAAAGGTAATATCGGACACGTGTTAGCCTACCGCCAACCCCTCCTAAAGAATAACGACAAGCAGTTGAAGCTTGTTAAACCAAGTTCTGAGTTTACGGGGCGTTATCGGAAATCGACAGAGCTTCCCCATGCCTACAACCCCCAATCAGGATTTATAGCTTCGGCCAATAACAAACCAACCGAAGATAAAATACCTTTCGCTTATACCTATTCGAACAATGACCGTGTGGAGCGGTTACAAGAATTGATGGATCAGGCGGGACGGGTAGGCCTCAAAGAGCTAAAAGGCTTTCAGCAAGATGTTTTTAGTAAATCTTCGTTTCGAATTAAAGAAGAGCTCGTTCGGCGAGTCGGAGAAAACATTCAAGTCAGTGATAAG
The DNA here is from genome assembly GCA_030424665.1 of Bdellovibrionia bacterium. Lineage (GTDB taxonomy): Bacteria > Bdellovibrionota > Bdellovibrionia > Bdellovibrionales > JAGQZY01 > JAUHWN01. Next base: position 40,000 of record JAUHWN010000012.1, read on the forward strand.
GCAGCAGGTTTCTGGCAGGCTTTCCGCATGTGGGACGGTCATTATCTGAAAGAAAGTCGAGGGGCCGTTGCATTTGAAATTTTAAGTTTCCATTTGGTCGACTCTATTTTACTTGAGAGCTTAGAATCTGAAGAGTTAAAGAATTTCTACAAGGGAAGTGATTATTGGAAACCCATTGTGTTAGAGGAGTTAAAGAAAATCGAACCTCAATTAGTAAAAGATAAAATAGTTAGTGCATTGGAGTCGGGGGCAGAGCAGTTTAAAAAGTATAAGAGCTGGGGCGAAATGCACAAGCAGATATTTCAACACCCTTTAGGCTTTGTACCAGTGGTGGGGGAACGATACCAACTGCAAGAATACGAGACGAGTGGGGGAAACGATACCCTATTGAAAGCGGCCCACCGCTTTTCTGAAGAAGAGACCAACGTAACCTATGGAGCTAATGCTCGCCATATCAGTGACATGTCCGATTTAAATGAAAATTATTTTGTTCTACTAGGTGGCCAGGACGGTTGGTTGAAGAACCCTCATCTCGATGATCAAGTCGATCTTTGGCGCAAAGGTCAGTACATGAGAATCCCTCTGGAAATTGATCGAGTAAAAAAGGGGTTTAAAGATCATTTACTTCTAAAAAACTAGGCTTGTTTTTGCAAGACGGGCTCAAGAGAGCCCTTGATGTTTAAAGTTACTTTTCCACTGAAATTCTTAGTAGGATTACCAAATTGGTCAACGGCGCGAATTTTTACTTTTAAAGTTTCTCCGGCTGAAAGTTCTTCGGGAGTATCGATGACGAGTTGGTGGACAGGGCCTGGGAACACTTCTAAATCAAAAGCTTCTGGTAACTCGAGGTCGTGATCGACGGCGAGGATTTTGATATGTTTTATTCCTGCTTCATTAATGGAAAAGCTCATAGACCCAACACCGCTTTTTAGGACAAGAGCCTCAGGAATTTCAAAAAAATCTTTCGAATCGAGTTTGATCTGTCCTTCAAATTGAATGTCGATATTGCCGTAATCGTCGTGGGCAAGGAAATTTAGGGTGATAGGTTTTCCTGCTTCGATCTCGCTCGGTCCAAATAAAACGATTTTTGAAGCCCGACCGGAAGCCACATCAACTTGTTTGGAGTCGCTGAGATCTACTTGGTCATTTCCTGAAAGACTTAATTCGAGTTTCCCTGCAAAATTCGAGTCGATTTCGACTGAAGCTTCACCGTCTTTGATATCGACTTCTTGGCTAAGCATTTCGTTATTTGAACGGGCAGCAGCGGTAGACTCTTTGGACTCCGTTGGCTCTTCCTGGTTTTCTAGCTGTACGGGTTCAACAGGAATTCCCACAGCTGTGACTTGTTCAGCGAGGTCTTTTTGCTCCTGCTTTTCTAGGGACGCTAAATTGATTTCTGGTTGTGTCGATTCACTGACGTCACTTTCAGCTTCAACAGCGCCTACTTGGGTTGTTTCCGCAACGATTTCGTTGGCATCATCAAGTTCTTCTTTTTTGGCGATTGGGGCAGGGGCTTCTGGAGGTGCAGTTCTGCGCGCCGACTCTTCGAATTGAATACTTGGTTGGGTGTCTTCATCATTGAACTCTTGCTCGTACTGTTCGTTGATATCTGGAGTTTCGACATTTGCCTGAGCCTGCTGCTCTTCGATTTGCGTCAAAACAACCTTTCCCTGTTCGAGTTGGTCCTCACTTGGAGGAGCGATATCTGCTAAGTTAATTTTTTGTCGTTGATTTAACTCTTCGCTTTCGTCTGTTGGCATCGAAGAAGGGTCAGGAAGGTTGGCCTCTTCCTTAGCTTTGATTTCGTCTTCGCTTTCCATGACGACACTTGTATCGATTCCATTTTCATGAACTTGTTGCTGGCTTTCTTCGGGAGTAGTATCTCCATAGGCCTGAGGAACGCTTTCGAGAATGTTGTTGTTGGTGACATCGGCTGGCTTAAAGTTAATGCCTTCTGCGACGAGAAATTCGCCGATGGCAACCCAATCTTCTTTTTCTTCTACAAACATGTAATCGAGATCGAAAAGTTGATTAGCTTCAATACGATCGACGATCGTTTGAATGTCGAATGGACCTTGCTCTTCACCATTATGGGAAACGTAGAATACTGATTGTTTACCGGATGCCATGAAAAATCCTCCCTAAGATTTATCGGTCCGGAAGGATGAATAGTATATGGACCTTTGCCTAAGCTATGGTCCCTTAGGTGTAAAATACGAAAAAAGCCCTGCTCGGGAGCAGGGCTAAAATCGGGTTATGACGCATTAGCTTTATTGATTGGATTTATTCCTGCGGGTATCGCATTTATTTGATCTTGGTTTTCAGCCTCTCCTCCTGAGGTACTGCTGCCTCCAGCTTGCTCACTTCCACCTTGGTATTGGTTTTGGTTGAGGAAGCCAGATTGTTGGCCGTAAAGGGCTCCATTGCGCTGTAGGACTTGTTGGTCTCTAGTGGGAACTGGTTGGGCTGCGTCTACAAAGCCCATGTGAGGAAGGCTCCATACGATCAGCTGTGTTCTCGAAGTCAGATTCATTTTTTTGTAGATGTTAGTCAGGTGAAACTTGATGGTCTTTTCTGTGACAAAGAGGCGACTGGCCACTTCTTTGTTTGAAAGCCCTGTAGCAACTAACTCAGCGACTTCTGCTTCTCTTTTAGATAATCCGGTTTTTACAAAAATTTCTCTTATCATTTTGTGCCCTCCTAGCTCAAAAAGCTGTTTGTTTTTTTAGCGGGCTTCATCGCCCTTCGGAGAACAAGACTCAACAAAGGCCGGGGATGGTTAAAAAAAAATGAGTCAGAGCGGCATAAAGTCGGGGGAAAGTCCGTAAGTGACTGAGACCATTGGCCAATCCAGACCCAAAAAATTTCCTTATGGGACCCCCAAAAATCAAGAAATCCGACTGCGATGCCTCTAGACCGAGGGCCCGGTGGCAGCTAATCTTGCACTAGTAATTGAGGTGAATAATGAAAAAAGCGGTTTTGATAACAGGGGCATCGACCGGAATCGGATTAGCGAGTGCCATTGAATTAAGTAAAACTCTTAAGGTCTTTGCGGGTGTACGCAAAACTGAAGACGAAAGAAAGATTCAGGATTTTAAAAATCCAAATCTTGTTCCCATCCGCATTGATGTCGCTGACCCGGCATCTATTAGTTCTGCGGTTCGCGAAATTCAAAATCAATTATCGGGGGAACCTCTCTGGGGACTGATTAACAACGCTGGTGTTGCCATCGGTGGTCCCATTGAAACTTTGCCTATGCAGAGATTTCGTGAACAGTTTGAAGTTAATGTTTTTGGATTGATTGCTACGACCCAGGCCTTTTTGCCACAGATTCGAAAAGCCGAGGGGCGAGTGGTCAATATAAGTTCTATCAGTGGCCTTCTTGCTACACCTTTTCTCGGCCCCTATTGTGGTTCAAAGTTTGCTGTCGAAGCCATAAGCGATGCTTTACGCAGGGAACTCATGCAGTACAATGTTAAAGTATCTATTGTAGAGCCGGGGCCTATTCAAACTCCGATTTGGCAAAAGTCTCTAGGCCGCAAAGAAGAATTTTTAGAAGGGGCCAGCGAAGAAGCCCTTGGCGTCTATGGCCCAATGATGGAGAGTTTTGAAAAAGCCATTGTTGAAACTGAAAAGTCGGCGGTTCCTGTAGAAAAGGTCGTCGAAAAAATTGTACACGCTATTACCAGTGAGCGTCCGAAGACGAGATATTTAGTAGGACCCTCGAGTCGCTTTGTTTCGGTAATGAAAAAGTGGGCGCCAGATCGTTTTCTAGATAAGATGATGGTGTTAAAAATAAAAAGTGGTAAACCAGCACGTAGCCTATGATGAAGATCGTTTTATATTTTTTAATTTTTAGTAGTTTGTTTTTGATCTCTTGTGCGAGAAGTCCTCTCAAGGATCCTGTGCGTGCTTTGCGCCTTTCGGCTGAAAAGCTAAAATTTAGGGATGATCTCGATTTTAAGAGTCTTCACCAAGTTCTATCAGAAAACATTAGTCACCTACGAATTCGACCTGAAGAGTTCATGCGATTTGGTCCCTATAAAATTACCCAAGCTCAGTACGCCGACGAGTTGGAAAATCTTTTAAAGGATCTACCCGCGGATGAAGAGCAGGCCAAGCAGTTAATTTTCTCGCGGATACAAACGAGTTTCGATGTTTTGGAAGTCTATGGCACTAAAGATTGGTCAGAGATTTTTATGACGGCCTACTTTGAACCCATGATTCAGGGACGACGCAAGAAAACAGAGACGTTCTCAAGGCCCCTTTACAAAGCGCCCGAAGACCTTGTTACAATTGATTATCAGGGCTTTCTTGAAATTTACCCCAAACTAAAGCCCGAGGGTGTACTGCTCACAGAGCAGAAGTCGGCACAATCTGTTTTGCGAGGTCGACTCACCAAAATGAACAATGGCCGGCCGTTGGTTGTTCCTTACTACGATCGCAAAGAAATTGATGTTGATAAGAAGTTAAAAGGGATGGGCCTTGAAATGGTCTATGTCGATCCCATTGATTCTTTTTTTCTGCAGATTCAAGGCTCAGGGGTGGTTCAGCTTGAGGACGGAAAACTTTTTCGAGTGGGTTACTCTTCACAAAATGGACACCCCTATGTACCCATCGGAAAATTTCTTTTCGATATCATTCCTCGAGAAAAGATGAGCATGCAGGCCATCGAAGCCCATTTGCGCAGTCTTCCACCTGAAGCTGTGGATGAGCTACTTAATGAAAACCCAAGTTATGTTTTTTTCACGGAGCTGGAGGATCGATCAATAACGAGTTTTGGCTCGCCAACGGTTCCAGGAAGAACCGTTGCCACGGATCGAAGCTTTTTTCCAAAAGGGGCCCTGGCCTATCTGGTTCACGAAATGCCCGAGTTCACCACCGAAAGTGAAGAGCCCATCGCTTGGAACCCTTCGCACCGAATCGTTGTCGATCAAGACACTGGAGGAGCCATTCGCGGTCCTGGCCGTCTCGACCTTTACTTGGGACTTGGAGAAATGGCTCGGCGATCTGCCGGGGTCATGAAGCGCGATGCAAAACTCTACTACTTTTTCCCCAAATCCCTCATCCGCGCCACAGCGAAGACACCTTAGGTGCCTGGTACCTTTTCGTACGGTAGTACGCTGCCAAAAGGGATTTGGTAGCTAAAGGAGGCTTCTACCAAATATTGGATTCGTGGTGGAGGATCGAGTCTCGATCGATCGGGCCGTGTCGAGATGTCTCTAATAGGTAGCGGCTATTAAAATAATCTCTAGTCATTAAGCTTGTGTTAGGGAGAACAACGCTAAAAAGTTGTCCAGTATTAAGAGCCTGTAGTACCTCTTCTGGGGTGTCGACTCCTAAGGACTGGCTCATTACCATTGAATAGCTTTGGTATTGTGTATTGTTTAAATAGAAAAACCGGTTCAAAACAAACAGCTGTTCTTGGTCCCAAAAAGTTCCACGTCGATAGGTGCTTGCGTACTCCGATTGAGTCACGACCTCAAGGAGAGGTCGCTGGTCGACACTTGTCTTTGTTAACATTCCCGAAATGCGATCCAATCCACTTTCGAAACCTTGAACGTGTATTTTACCTCGCCAGTCGGGATCGAGGACAGCGTAAAAATTCCGCTCGTGATCTATGTAATCCAGAGTTTCGATGGGAAAGGAAGGAGCTATATTCGACTCGAAAAGAATCTCTCTAATAAATCGGTAGGCGGGTTCAAAGGAGGGGTTCGCTTGAATCCACTGCGGGAGATCATGGGACTTTTCTTCGATCATTCTTTCATAGGTCATTTGATTAAATTGACTGTCTTGTTGCAAACTTTCAAGCTCTTCGGCGCTAAAACCTTCCGCCTGAACCTGTTCCCAGACAACTTGTTGGATAATCGTTTCGATCGTCGTGTTCAAATCATCTTGAGGAGTTTCTAAATTCATTGCCGTGTGAAGTTCGTCTTGTCGAGCAGAGCTTAAGTTATTGCTCAAAATTTCTATAAGGTTGATATAGAGATAAGAAACTCTCTCGGTTCCGTCTGAATAGATGTGAAGCTCTTTATCTCCCCAAAATCCAAAGTGGTCATCGTAAAGGTAGGGGAGGACGGACTCTCTAATAGAGTAGAAGAGCATTAATAGATTCGGTGTTTCTAAAATTTCATCCCAAGAAGCTAAACTGATAATAGCGGCCATAGTTTGCGGCTTAAGCAAGACGGGTTGCCTTCGAATGTCGATAAAGTCCTGTGCCTGTGTTGGGACCTCAACCCGAGGACAATTAATTACAATGCTTCCGACCCAGGTAGGACCCGAGTGTCGTTGGCAATAGTCTCCGAAATCCACCTGCGGGAGGTTGACCTCCGGACCTAGAAACTCCATATCACTACTTGATAGGAAGTTGGTTCTATCTCCCCAAACTTCAGTGAGTCCAAATGGAGCGAATCGAGATTTTTCACTCTCAGAAAGTTCGGTCGTAAAAAAGAACCTTTTATTGCGCAAGAAGTATTCGTAGAGAGCGGTATTAAGAGAAAGTTTTAATGAAATTTCTCGCTCAGAGTTTGGATTCGATTGTTGGTAGTGAAGGTAGAGTTGATTTATTTGCTCGACAAATTCAATAACGAGTCTAAATCGTTTCACAAACTTTTGTAGCCGCTCCTCATCCAGTTGATCGATGGAACTAATACTCTGTTTAAGTTTGGGATAAGCCTTGTCGAAAAATTGGTTGTAACTAGCAATCAGTTGATTGCGTAAACTGATGAGCGGGAACCCTCTTTGCGCAAAAAATTCCATATTGGAGCCACCAACGTAGGCGTTGAGCCAATGGTTTTCATCGCGAATGGACTCTTGGTTTTCTTTCCAGCTGTTAAACCATTCGGCATAGTCGTCAAGAAAGAGGGTGAACTCCGCATCAGAGAAGACGAGTTCATAAATTGAGTTAGAGGTTTCAAGAGCCTGTTTGACTCGGAGACTGGCTTCTTTAAGTTTTGAAAACTGAGAGTCGGAACGGGCGATGAGATTTTCGTACTGCTCGATAATTGGTCGATTTCGGAAAAGGTGAGCCTCTTCTTCATTGAAAGTGATTGCGTATACAGTTGTGGAGCTTCCATTCGTACCAGGAACCTCCACTTTCATGGGGGTAAATTGAAACCGGGAATCAAAAGCGTGATCGTAGGATTCGGCTTCTTCATGGCTCATAAATTCGAGGGGATGAAGTAAAAAATTGGCTGCATTTCGTGATGGAGCGGCTCCAGTGAGTCTTCGGATTAAGCTAAAGGTTGCATAGTTATCGTATGAGTTGAGAGGAGCTTCACCAGCAAGTAGTAATCTGTAATCATGAAGTTCTTCTGCCAGCATCGCGTCTGTCACTCGATTCAAAATATCTTCATTGAGTCCAAAGTGAATAGGGCTATTAGTCCCTACGTGTTGAGAAGGCCCTTGGCCACCGTCTTCGGTTGTTCTGTATTCTGCATCAAGGAGGCCCAGGTTGTTTGTCGAAAAGGGAGTCTCCCCGGGAGAGCTTTCAGAAGCACCTACAAAATTCCAAGCAAAGACATCGATTCTGGTGTTGAGAAGAGCTTGATAGAGCGGGTCCTCAATAGAGCGCTCCGCGAGGTTTTCAATGTCGACTGAGTTAAATTCGGAATTGCGAGACTCAAAACCAAGAATGTAATCGCTAGGCGCGAGTAAACTGACTTCTATTTCATCGTAGGAACTTAGAAAGCCGTGGGCGTGTAATAATAAGAGTTTTTCATAACCGCTGCGTGAAATTACAATTGATTGCAGGCCGGGGGTGATTTCATTGCTGAGTAAATTAATAGTTCGATCTCCAGCTCGATCGACTAATACAGGCTGAACATGATTGGTAAAGACTTCGACTCCGAACTCCATAGAATCGGGAAGAATTAAATTAAGGTCCTGATAAAGTGAAAAAATAATAGCTGAATTAGCCACACAGTTGGCTGCTTCACCATTGAAGTAGTTGGCAATCGAGGCTCTCCCCCGGCCATAGTTTGTGAGACCGTGCCTCAGAATCGCCGTCCGCAGTTGATTGAGAGTTTCAAGGAGTTCTTCGCTTGTGAGACCACTGAGATCATTCTTTTGTTCACGAGTGTCTACGAGAGTCTTAAGCGATGTCATTAGATCATTATAGCTCTCCAAAGCTCGGTCGATGCTGGAGAGGGGAATTCCCAGTCCCATTTTTTGTGACTCAAGGGACTCCCATAAAATAACTTCGGAACCGAGAAGCCCATCCTCTTTCTTTTGCTCGACGAGAGCCTGCAAAACATAGGGTCTTAGGGTCCGGTAACTATCGACTTGAGATTTAAGTTCCTCACAAGAGGGAAGGTCGTCTGCCGTCTTAGCCGAGAAAGAGTGAAATTTTCGTCCATTCTCTTCAAAAGTAAAATAGATTTGGAGTTTATCTTGGTGTTTTCTCAATGCAAAATCATAACTTTCTTGTAAGACGATCAAGCCAAGAGCGGTAAATGTGAGCTTGTCTTTTGGGGTCAGTTGATAGTTTTTCGCGGTAAGTGCTTCAAGTTCTTCTGGCGAGAGGTCCCGGCTGAGAAAATCCACGTCATTGTCATTGCCCAAGGTAACCAAGCTTCTACCAGCTCGAAAAAGCCCCTGGAAGAACCGGTCCGCATGACCTTCGAGGGTCGACGGATTTTCGTTGTAATAAAGCTGGCAAGTCTCTAAACACTGGGCCCAATTTGGAAAAATCAGGAGCCCAATACAAAGGAGCAAGCCCTTAAAGAACTTTGATTCCATTGACCTAGTACATTGCGTTTTTAGTGCCAGATTTCATGGATTTAGGAGTTTGCCGGAGTTTAAAAAAAGAAACTTCTTTCACCAAAAGAAGTTTCTTTTTTTAGTACCGCTTCGCGAGCAAAGAAAAGTTTGGACCCTATAGGTTGTTTTGAATGGGAATGAGTCGGCTCGAATCAAAACCCAAATCTTCGAAACGGTCGAGAAGTTCTTTGATTTTTGACTCTGGTAAATTGTTTTCGCGAACGAGGATCCAAGCGTAGTTACGATCTTTTGAACCCACCATGGCCCATGAATAAAGGTCGTCATCATTCTTGGGACCAAGACCGATCACGTTATAGTCCCCAGTGAATAACCACTTTATCCATGGAATTGGAACAAAAGTCACCTTGAGTTCGGCATTGGTAGAAGTGTTAGCAATCTTTGCCTCTCCAAGTCCAGAGTCGCGAATGATTTCACCCGTCTCGCGGTTCTTTCGATCGCAGGTATTGGTCACAGATATTTTACCGTTTTCTTTAAAAGCGTATTCAGCAGTGGTGTTGAAGCAAGGATCCAGGTCACCATCTTTTTCATCCTGGAAAAAATTTGGAATTCGGTAAATCTCCTTCCACAAACCGAGGTAGGCGTCCAATTCAACTTTATCCACGGTCTTTAAGGGCATTTTTTGGCCAGAAGCAAAGGCATTAGATTGAAATGAAAGAAGTAAAACGAGTAGAGAAAGGCTAAGTGGCTTCATTGGAACCTCCTTTTGATTCTTGAAAGATATCCCACTAAAAAGGGGTGAGTTCAAGTATTTTTGAACAGCTGGAAGGGGTTTTAGAGATAAGAAATTTCGTTCCCGGAAAGGGTCTACAGTGGCGGCTTTAGGCCTAATAAGCAGAGTCATCCAGATTTCATAAATTACAGTAGATACTAAAAAAAGCTATCAACACGTCTTGTTATTGAGGGACTTAGGCCCAAATTTTAAGCATTTCCAGGGCCTGGGTCCGGCTGGCTGATTCGCATTTGTCAGGATTCTATTAGGATAGTTCTGGGGACAAATTTATTCAGAGGGGATATTATGAACAAATTGTTTGCGTTGCTAGGATTGCTTAGCGCATTTGTAGCCTTCACTTTTACGGATCACAATCACGAACTTTGCCAGGGATTCTTACCTGAAAACGATCTTTACATCTCGGAATTTCAATTAACAGCAGGCGGACTTGATCAAGATGAGTTTGATGATGTTCTCGATCTCGTTCAGGACGTTTACGGCCCTGAAATCGCTGCTGACGGTGATACATTAGTTATTAATAGAAGATGGTCAGATGGAGTTGTTAACGCTTCGGCCATTCGCAGGGGAACACAAGTCATCATTAATATGTATGGTGGTTTAGCTCGTCACCCTGAAGTGACCCGCGATGGATTCACTCTTGTGGCTTGCCATGAGCTTGGCCATCACCTTGCTGGTGCTCCTAAAATTTCAAGCACCTGGCAGCCCTCATCATGGGCGTCAAACGAAGGACAATCCGATTACTACGCGACACTTAAGTGTTTTAGAAAACTATTCGATGCCGCTGACAATACTGAGTGGCTTGCGAAGAACGATGTCGATTCAACAGTAGAATTTGAGTGTGATCTTCAGTGGCAAGATCGCGATGATCAAGTTGCTTGTTATCGAGGAGCCATGGCGGCCCTTTCTGTAGGAAAGATGTTCCAAAAGCTTCGAGGAGACCGAAACCCTCCTGAGTATAACACTCCTGATACGATTCAAGTGAGTTCTACAGATGATCGCCATCCAGATACGCAATGTCGATTAGATTCTTACTATCAAGGTGCACTTTGCACTCAGGATGTAGGTGTCGAGCTCTCAGACTCTGATTACTCTGAGGGAACGTGTACAAGAGCTGATGGTCATGTTCGTGGGGTTCGTCCACTTTGTTGGTTCAAACCGCCTGAGGCTAAAGATAAAGAAGAAGAGCCTCGCAAGCCTTGGTGGAAGCGTTGGTGGCCATTCCAAGACCAAATTGTTATCAATGCTGAAATCAACCCACAAGTTGAAGATGGTCCTTACTGGTAAGTTGTCCCAAAGCCTCAGCTCAAGCCTGAGGGAATAGAATAAAAAAAAGGAATCCGAGAGGATTCCTTTTTTTTATTTAATACGAGAACGCTCCTAAAAGGAAGCTTCCGTCTAGAAGCCACCGTAGTGGAGAATGTAGGCGATACCGACTTTGGCGAAGGCCGTAGCTTGGTTCCAAGCGTTGAGGCGATCAAACAAATCATCCGAAGTGTGAATAGCTCTGTTTGTGTTTCTCGGTGGTTCAAAGGGAAAGGCCGCTGGATAACCCTGGCGATTCCATGAAGCATGGTCACTAGAACCGAAATAGAGAGGAGCTGTTCCCCAAGGGACTCCGACATAGCGATCAACGAGTTCACCAAGTTGGCCCGTCAATTGGCTGTCTGTTTTGTTTGAAACAAACCAAATTTTATCACTCTGGATTCCAGAGTAGGCTGTCATATCGTGTTGG
>JAUHWN010000163.1 GCA_030424665.1 Bdellovibrionia bacterium
CTTGATATTGATCATGGCGCTCTTTAATAAGTTCTTTAGTTAAAATACCGTGGCGTAAAAGCTTTTCTTCGAAGAGTTCAATACAACAAACATCACCCGTTGGATTGGCTCCCGAGGCTGAAGAGTGACCGTAAAGTCTTGAAACTTCAAATTCAGCAAGTACAGGCAAGCCATTTCTTCGAATGTAGTACATATCATCTTGAATGGCCAAATAGGTCTCGATGGGGTCATTGCCGTTGTAGTAACCGGTTCGCATGCCAAAAGCCCGCCCACGATCCGCGATATACTTTTCACCGTGCTGACTACCGTAATCTGTCGAAATACCCCAGCGATTGTTTTGTACGGTTATGTACATGGGAAGTTCAAATCCCGGGCGGCTTGACCAAATCAAGCTGGATGCAAAATCACCTTCTGCTGTTCCGGCATCACCGCCACTGACAATACTAATCCCTTTGTTTCCACGGCGGCGTTGGGCGATGGCCGTTCCAATTGCAGCTGAGTACTGAACCTCAATCGGCGAAGTTACGGGAACAATATTCCACTCTGGAAAACAGTAGTGGTTTGAAAAATTACGCCCTCCTGTGCAAGGATCGGTCGCTTTATTCATTATCAAACGAATCGCAGGCTCCATCTCCATGCCCATGGCGACAAGAGTTGGGGTACATCTGTAGTGTAAGTGGGAGTAGTCATACTCAGGCCCTTGACCTTTTTGAATTTGCATACCGAGAGCCACCCCAAAAGCTTCTTCACCAGGAGCACCGATCCAGAAGTAAGCATCCCCTCTCTTGTAGATTTGAATCATACGCTCTTCAAGCTTGCGACTTTTGACCATTAGGTCGTGCATGCCTAGGAGGGTTTCCTTATCTAATTCCAAGGATCCGAGTTTTTTCTTAGGAGGTTGCTTGGAAGTCGTGGTCTTCTTACGGCCTGTCGTTTTTTTAGTTGCCGATTTTTTCGTCGCTTTTTTAGTGGCTGACTTTTTAGCCTTTTTCGACTTGCTTCGAGAAGGGCTCGAGGTCTTACCCTTCTTTTTAGAGGCTTTCTTACGCGTCATTAAAATCTCCTCCGATTGAACCTATAGAGGTAATTCCGGAGGCTTAGGAAGTCAATTCAACTGATGATTGTTCTTCTTTTGCAGGCTTTACAGACTCGGCTTGAGAAGGCTTTTCCTCACCTGTTTTTTCGCTAGCAAATTGATCTGCTGACCAATGCTTAGGCATCGCCTTAAGCGCTTTAGAAAACTCCCTGTCGATTTCCTGAAGAGCCGACTTCAATTGGCCGGGGGAGAAATCTTGGTGCTTATAGGTGAGAGATGCCATCTTCATGATTTCTGACACGGCACCCAATACTCTATGGGAATCCTCAAGAGCCAGGTAACTCCAGTCCTGCCCTTTTTTCTCAGCCCTGTAGAAACTCATCAGCTTTCGATCCAGCTTTTTGGCCATTTTCTTGAGGATCTTAAGTAAATATTTGGGCGGATTCATGCCTCCGCCCAAATTTTTGAGTTTCGTTTTATTAGCACTTGAATGCCTTTCAAGTAGCGAGTTGAGCTGATCCTGAACCTTGTGATTCGTTCGTTCCCAGAAACTAAAATCATAAGAAGATTTCTCATACTGCAGGCGCAAAAAATCCTCAAATATCTCCCGCATGACAAAAGACTCAATGCAGTGAAGTTCAATCCCCGAAAGACTTATGGCTCGAGTCACCCTCGAAAGTTCAAAGAGTTTTCGCGAGCGATATAGCTCCTGGGGACTTACTTTTTGCATACTCGACACAATAAATTTGTGAAGCTTTTCACCAAAATAGAATCGCAAAAGAAGCTTTTCCCAGTCCTCAATTTCTTCACTCGATAGGAACAAGTGAACAATATTTTTAATTTCTGAAAAATCGTCGATATTTCTTTTCAGGTTCTCTTTTTCCCGAAGTGATTGGTAGGCACTGTTTTCTTCGAGAGAAATAGCTTCCTCTAGCAACTTCAACAAATACAGAGTTTCACCTTCGAGCCGATTCGCAAAAAACTTTCGATAGAGATCGAAACCCCTTCCGAGGCCACCAATGATTCGATGTTTAGAAAGTTCCACTTTTTGGAAGCGAACCAAAAACTGCCCTTCCAGTTCTTGAATTGAAAGAGATTGCATGGGTTGGACAGAAACACCCGGCGTTCCTTGGTCGACATAAAAAACTGACAGGCCTTCTTTTTTTGTACTCGTCGCAGGAGTTTTAGCCCATACAAAGAAACCACTGCACTGATCTGCATCGCGAACAAATTCGCAGTGTCCATCGAGTATAAAGCGCTGCCCATCTCGCGAGGGTAGCGCGAGGATGTGATAGGAGTCCACGTACTGACTGGGACCAGGGGCACAAACTCCTATATTACTTCCCTCTAAAAGGTGATCCAGGACTCTGTCTTTTGTTTCTGAAGATTTCATTTCAGAGACAATACTAAACACTCCTGAGAAGCAATCCTGCATGTACTTATAAGCAACCAGAGGCGAGTATTCGAAGATTGCTGAAAAAACCTGGTGGTAGAGGCCAAAGGATTCCCCCTGGCCCCCCAGTTCTTCGGGGATGTGCGTGTTAATCCAAGCCTGACTTGCCAGAAGCTCTTTAATCGCCTTCCAACGATTATCGTAGGATTCACTCGATAGAAGAATTCTTTTTAACAATGGAAACAATTGCTCCCACTCTCGTTCTTTGGCGGAACTCATGGGGGCGAAATAGTTATTGGAGCTAATACTTGGGAGGCGGCCCTGAATCAGTCGCCGAATCGGACCCTTTAAGTCCTTGCGGTTGGGCAGTGGAAAAAACTGACCTAATACAAAATTCTGATTTTCAAAATTACTGACCTTCATATCTATCCCTCATAAGTATGTATTTAATGATTAAATGGGGGCTCGATGAGGTCAAAGAAGCCATGAAGATGCCGCGCTCTGACATACAAAAAAAGGGAGCAAATGCTCCCTTCTGACATCTCAATTTGTTTAAAAAACTACATGCCGACTTTCTTTTTCTTTTTATTTTCGTCAGCAAGTTTTAAGGGAACCTGACCTTGATGGTCGATCATGTCGATAAGAACCAAGGCCGCCTCTTGAATATCCTCCCGATTAAGGTATTCAGCGAGCTTCTCTTCTTTGCTAAAATTCTTTTTCTTATCGATTTCCGCCTTCTTTTCTTTTTGCTCAGAGAGTGATTCTCCAATGGTAACAATTCGTCCACGCTTTTCTGACTTTTTCAAGTCATCAAGAATTTCCGTAAACTTTTCGCTCGCAGCGACTCTTAACTTTGAGCGCTGTTTGATAATCGGCAAGATACTTTCATCAACTTCATTCCACTTGTCTTTACCAGATTTCACAAAAGCACTTTTAGAAATAAATGGTTTGATCTTTCTCGGAGGAAGAGAAAAATCGAGACTCTTCTCTCCGACATCGTCAGTCGCTAATGCACTCGGAAGAACGACATCAGCATCAACACCACGGTGTTGAGTAGAGTTCCCTCCTGGAGTAAAGAACATTCCGACGGTCACTTTGATCGCTCCGAGTCCCGGAGGCAATGAAACGACCTGCTGAATACTTCCTTTTCCAAAAGTATGATCAGAACCGACAACTACAGCTCTTTTGTAATCTTTTAAAGTTCCAGCTACAATCTCAGAAGCAGAAGCACTCACGCGCGAAGTTAGAACTACGAGTGGGCCATTCCAGTCGACATCCTCGTCATCGTCCTTAAGACGAACTGGCGCTTGCGAGTAACCGTTTGATTTAGCCGATTGAGTAACAACATTTCCTGTTTTAAAAAACAGACCGGCCAAACTCACAGCATCGTCGAGACTTCCACCACCGTTGGTCGAAAGATCTAAGAGAACACCGTCAACCTTTTCGCGACGAGCCTCTTTAAGAAGCTTTTTAACATCCGCCGCACAAGATCTTCCGCCCCTGCGGGAGTCGGCATAGAAAGAGGGCAGGTTAATGACCGCAATCTTTCTCTTTACACCGTTCGGTGCTTTTTCAATGTAACTAATCGAAGCCGCTTCATCTTCAAGTTTAATTTTATCTCTCGTGAGCGTAACTATAAGAGTTTCAGAAGCTCCACCTTCTCTTCTAAGAAGTTTCAAACGAACTTTTGATCCCTTTGGACCACGGATTTTCTTAACGACATCTCGGAGATCCATCTCAACAACGTTTTCAATGGGCTGCTCTTTGCCTTCTTCAATCTGTCCCACACCAATGATTTTATCTTGGCTTTTAATCAGACCTGATTTTTTGGCAGCTCCACCCGAAATCAATTGCTCAACGACGGTAAATCCATCTTCTGAGCTAAGAGTCGCACCAATTCCTTCAAGCTCAAGGCGCATACTAATCTCAAAATCTTCGAGGACATCCTTCGAAAAGTAGCTCGAATGAGGATCAAGAGCACGGGCAAATGAATCAAGATAGTTTGAAAAAATATCTTCCTGACTCACTTCTCCGATTCTCTTAAGCGCGCGATCGTATTTTTTGATAACTGATTCTTTGGCTTTCTCAAGGCTTTCACCAGCAGCCATATTGTTTGAAACCTGAAATTGAAGATACTTTTTATGGTAGTTTCTCGACTCAGCAACGGATTTTCCATAATCTCGAACATCGGGATCAAGATTGATTTTTGTTTTCTTATCGAGTTTAAAGCCCTTCTTCAAATAACTCTTAACGAACTTAACTCGCTCATTAACTCGATCCTCGTAAACTTTACGGGCCGAAGTTAGGTCACTACACTCTTTCCGTTTGATTTTTCCGAAGAGACCTCTCTCTACCGCTGCCTTAGCCGTTTTCGACTTGGCACTTTTCAATGCATTTTTAATCGACTCCGAGTCCCGGCTGAGAATATTTTTAATCTTATTATAATCAGCCTTAGTGAGATAAAGTTTAAATGGATCCAATTTTTTAATGTATTGCTCAGTTGTTCGCTCAGCTAATTCAGGATCAAACTCATCGTACTGAATATGTTGATGAAGGAAACCTTGGGCAATCACATTGAGATGCTTACAACTTAAACCCACTTTCGAAACAAAAGAAAAGTTTCTGCGTTGTGCATGTGACTCAACACTGAGTAATCCAATCACAAAAACAAATGAAAGGATCCCAAGGGCTTGAAATTTCATTTTTGGATTTCGCTTGAACATTAAGTGCCTTCCTTTATCGAGGTCTCAAGGCTATATGATAGCATAAGCTCTAACCAGTAGCCGTAGAACTTATCGGATAAATCCCATTCTGCCTTTGGCTTTTAAATATAATTAGGTTCAGTTCAAAAGTTTTACAGGGTTTTACTAAAGGTGGGTTGCGTTAAGGCTCTAATCACCTTAATTTTTAAACAGGAGATGTTTAAAAAAGTTCCAATTGTCTAATATCGATACGTCCATCGTCCTCGAGGAAGTCCAAAAAGACTTCCCACTTTTTCATCCCACCTCGACGAGTGTCGATAACGAAAAATGAAAAGTGTGGGTATTCCTTCTTAAGTTCAAGCATTACTTCAAAGATCAATTGGATATTCTTAGGGTCGTCATCTGACATTCCAAAACGGTGGGGCTTATGCTCCCCATATTCTTGAATGGCGATCTCAACACTTTTCTGGATTGCCATTTTTTTAAGCAAAGCCACATTGGTTTCTCCAGGGCGACCCAAATCTTCTTGGACATCTTGATTCGTAACCGGAAAAAGACTCAGGTAATTGGGCTCGTGGGGTAGAAAGCCCATCTTAACAAGCCTCTTAATCCCCTTTTTTATGGTGTCCGGGTGGTGACCCCTGGCTGTAATCACTGAGGTGGGTCTGCGATTGAGGACAGCGTGATAAAAGCAATTCCAAGATGGGCCTTTCCATTCAAACTCTGGAGCCCTAACGGCTTTTAACAGATCCTTTTCAAATTGCTCTTTTAAACCCAAAACCTTGCGCGTCCCAGGTCGATAACGATCTCTAAACGACTGAAAACTCCCAGTATTTTCGTATTTGAGCTGATAGTCCTTATAGGGTCCCGACTTTCCGATGGTACTATGATATTGAGCGTACTCTCCGCTTGTCAGCGGAATCCTCTCACCGGTTTTTTGGTGGAAGATGTAAATTGGGGTCGAAAGAAAAGCAACGTTATCGTCGAAATCAAAAAAGTAGAAACTGCGCCCTCCCTTGTCGTAATTACGATCTTGATAGACAGGCCTTGGGATATCCAGTTGAAGCTGGTTCCTTTTAAATGATCCCAATTTTTTACCAAAGAGACGACGTATCACGGGCCACTTTTTAGCTGAAATCGAAATAATTCGCAATGGAATGCAATTAGGATTGTAATATCAACAACTTAAGAAGGGCCCTGAGTGACTTAGGCCAAAGAAAGCCCCATTAGGCTTTCTTTTTGGTCTTAGTTGCTTTCTTTTTAGTCGCCTTCTTGGCCGTTTTTTTAGTCACCTTCTTAGTGGCTTTTTTGGCCGTCTTCTTCTTGGCTGTGGTTCCCGTCTTCTTCTTTGCCTTTTTCTTGGCTTTTGAAGCCATCTTAGGCTCTAGAAGCTCGATCGCCTTTTCTTTAGTAACATCAGCCGGCTCTAGGTCATCCGGAAGTGATATATTCACCTTACCACATTTGACATAGGGACCGTACTTTCCAGACATTACATTCATGTCTTCATCGGTATCAGGGTGTTTACCCAATTCTTTAAGAGGGGTGGCTTTTCCTCGCCCCTTCTTCGGTTCAGAAAGAATTTCTAAGGACCTTTTTAAATCAATGGTAAACAAGCTATCGCCTTTTGGAATCGACCTAAAGTCTCCATCGCAAACGATATAGGGTCCGAACCGACCAATACCAACCTTAACATCTTTTTCAGTATCAGGGTGTTGCCCCAACGTCTTTGGCAGGTCGAGAAGAAAAACAGCAAGCTCCATGTCTACATCTTCGGGTTCGATTCCCGCGGGAAGCGAGGTTCTTTTGGGCTTATCCCCTTCATCCGAAGCATCACCAAGCTGAACATAAGGACCGTAGCGACCATTAAGAACATAAATTGGCTGGCCCGATTCAGGGTGATCACCAAGGGCATCTGTACCGTTGATCTTTTGATCAATGAGCTTGTTGGCAATTTCTTCAGTAATATCAGCCGGTGCTTGTTCAAAAGGCAAAGATGCACAAACATCCTCACCATCTTCTTTTCGGCAAACATAGGCACCATAGCGCCCTACGCGAAATTCAAGTTCTCCGAGGGGTTTAAAGCGAATGGACCTGGCTTCTTCGGCGTCGATCACTTCCTCTTTTGAGTCCACTTCAGACTTGAGCCCCTCATCCCCAAGGTAGAATTCTTTGAGGTACTGGTGGTAATCAAGGTCCCCTTCGGCAATATCATCCAGAGAGTTTTCCATTTTGGACGTAAACTCTGAATCGACGTACTTGGGTAAATAATTAGACAGTAGCTTTGAAACGATCATCGCCGTGAAAGTCGGCACTAGTGCGTTTCCAGCCTTGTTAACATATCCTCTATTTAAGATTGTACTGATAATAGCAGCGTAAGTAGAAGGTCTTCCGATTCCTTCCTTTTCGAGTGTTTGAACGAGACTCGCTTCTGTAAAGCGCGCCGGTGGCTTGGTCTCATGGTCGGTGGCTTTAGCCTCGATCACATTAATTTCGTCACCTTTAGCCATCTTCGGAAGGCGAACCTCTTTATCGTTAGTTGATTCGTCATCTGTACTTTCGACATAGACCTTTAAGAATCCAGGAAACTCAATGGTCATGCCTGAAGCTGTGAATAAATGGCCTTCGCAATCAAAGCGAATACTCATTTGCTTTTGTTGAGAGTTCACCATCTGGGAAGCAATCGTCCGCTTCCAAATCATTTCGTATAGTTTTAAAGCGGGACCGCGGAGTTTAGACTCTTCTGGGGGAGTCATTTCTGTACCAGCAGGACGTATCGCTTCGTGGGCCTCTTGGGCTCCTTTTGCTTTTTTCTTTTCGTAGGTTCGAGGCGAATCAGGGAGATATTCTTTTCCGTAAGCGGCTTCGATTCGACCCCGAGCTGCCTCGAGAGCTTCTTTTGAAAGAAAAGTTGAATCCGTTCTCATGTAGGTAATAAGACCGCGTTCATAGAGGCTTTGGGCCACCTGCATCGCTTCCCTTGCACCCATCCCCAACTTTCTGTTGGCCTCTTGCTGTAAGGTCGAGGTAATAAACGGAGGTGCAGGCTTTCTAGAAACCGGCTTTTCTTCAACTTCGATCACTTTTAGTTTCTTGCCTTCAATTGATTTTAAAATGGCTTTGGCTTTGGTTTCATCGAGATGAATCACTTCGGACTTTTTATTCTCGAGCAGCTTTCCTGTTTCTCCATCGAAGTCTTTACCAGTGGCGACCTTCTTCGAGTCAGTTCCAATCAATCGCGCTTGAAACTGTGCTTTATCTTTCTCAGCCTGGACATTTAACCCCCAATAACTTGAACGAACAAATCGCAGGCGGGCATGTTCCCGTTCGGCGATCAGGCGAACCGCCACACTTTGAACCCGTCCCGCAGAAAGACCGTAGGCAACTTTCTTCCAAATGAGGGGTGACAAAGTATAACCAACGAGTCGATCAAGGACCCGTCTCGTCTCTTGGGCTTTAACTAAGTTGAAATCAATCTCTC
>JAUHWN010000164.1 GCA_030424665.1 Bdellovibrionia bacterium
CGTTAACGCCAGCTTTTTTATAGGCGCGGGCAATTTCGTTCGAACCGACAAGACCAATTTCTTCGGCCGCGTAGGCGTGAATTTCAATGGTTCTTTGGGGCTTCAAATTATACTTGAGCATCAGTCTGAAGAGCTCGAGATTTGTTGAAGTTCCAGAGGCATTGTCATCGGCTCCAGGAGCAAAGTTATTACCAGTGCTGCGGTTAATGCTGTCCAGGTGAGAACCAAAAACGATAACCTCATCGGCCATGGTCGTTCCAGGAATGCGCACGATAACTGACTTCTGAGGAGTTCCAGAGTGATCGTAAAGGTTAATAGAAACATCGCCACGACCGGCAGCCATTGCCATTGATTCGTAGAGGGCCGCAACTTTGTGGCCAGCCAATTGGCCTTCTGCATGTTTATGATATCGAGTTCCCCAAGACTCCATTTCACGGATGGTTCTTTGGATATTATTGATATCTACTGAATCAACGATTCTCTTGTAATCTTCGAAATGTGAGTTTTCAAGACCGCTAATGATTGGCTGTGGAGCATTGACTCGAAATTCACCGACGGAACTTCCGTCCATGAATCGCATGGCACCACACGTTCCTCCAACTCGGTGAAGAGCAGAAGAGAGTTCTGACTTGAGTTCGGGATCGGGGAGGGACATAACGGCAAACTCGCCCTCTTGAAAGTGCCAAACTTTTCCGTAGGCACTCAGTGCTTCAAACATCGCCTGTCCAGTGAATCCCGGAAGTTGGATGATATGAAGATCGCGACCTTCGGTATGCCACAATGGTGATTTGTTAATAACCCATTGGTTTTCAAATTCTATGACTTGACCAGAAAAAATACTGGATTCCGCAACAGAGTCCATCGGTACTATGGTTACTGGCGAAGCTACCGCTGACTTCATATTCATATTGAAAGCGATAAGAAAAACGAGTGCTGCTAATCTGTAAGGACCAAAAGCCTTAAGCTTTGATAAGTTCATTAAATTCCCCTCCCTTGGCGTCCCTGCCAGAACAAAAATCTAACACCAAACTAGCTGAAAGGTCAGGTAAACAGCTGTTTTTCTTAGAAATAATGTATGGCATTAACCGGTAAAAATTAGGCGAGAGGCTAAATTCTTATTCTTTGCTTAATAATTCCTCGGTTCTTTTGAGAAATTGTCCCAACATGTCCCAACTTTGCTCGAGGAGTTTTGTATAGGTGTAGAGTTTCCGCGGAGATTCTTCTTTGAGAAGTTCAACTCCTAATTTGTCGTGACCTTCATCGGCGACACTGTGCCCACTGATATGATCACTTTCTAATCCATCCTTTAAAATTTGGTTGTAGTGACTGTAAAAGAAAAAGGCACCTCGCTCTAGAACCATTTGCACCATTACAATTCGAGCGGGGTGATCGATGAGAAAATTCTTACTGTAAAACCAACTGCAAGAGGCATGGAGAATGGGGTCCCATAGAAGTTGATCGTCGCCTCGCTCTTTTTGCAAATCGGTATCGTGGCCAAGTTCATCGAGAAAATGTTCTAGATAAATAGGGCGATAGGCTTTGTCGTCACAGAGAGAGATTCGACTAAATATAAGTCTTTGGAAGGAGTCGCTCATGACTTGTAAGCAATCCATGAGTTTTTTCTTTTTCTCAGGCCGATCGCGAAGGTCTTGGGGATTGATTTTAAATATCGGATTTTCTAAAAATTTTTGTACGTAGTGTTCGTTGAGCTTAAGAAAGTTTTCGAAAGAAATTTTTTCGTCTTCAATGAACTGAACTTGAGGGTTTAAAGAATCTTCGTAGAGACTGGTACTTTGAAACTGAATGGAAAGTGCCCAAAATCCTTTGTCTCCTGCACCAGTAAAACCGTGGGAACAGCCAGCGGGAACATAGACCGTATCACCTTCTTGCAGTGGCTGATTAAGATCACCTTGGAGGCTGCCGAAACCTTCGGTCAAGATAATCATACTGTCGGTATCGTGAACGTGGGTTTCAAGTCTTTCTCCGGGGTTAAGGTGAACCCAAGCGGCCGAAAAGTAGGAGGGAAGTTTTTCTTTCATGAGCGAGTGGCTTGCAAAGTTTTTGACGATTCCCAGGTTTTTCTTCTGGCCATTTTGCGAAATCTCATTGAGTTCCGGAAGAGAGTTTCGCGAAATGATTTTGAGTTCCCTTTCTGCAAGAGGAATACTCTCGCGATCAATGTATGTGGTCTCGGGTCGATCTTCGGATGAAAATATGGCGGTTTCTTGAAATTGAATCGAGAGTGCTGAGAACCCATCGTGCCCTTTTCCTTTAAAGCCGTGGAGGTTCCACTCTGGTATGTGTACTATGTCGCCGGTAGAAATGTCAGCGACCGTGTCCCCCGTGGATTGACCTTCTCCTTTAGTGACGAGAATAAGACTTGCGCAGGGGTGGTAGTGGGCGGGTAGCTCTCTTTCGGCTGGCATTTTTGTCCAGCTGATCGAGAGATCCTTAGGCAGATTTTCGTTGAGAAACGAATTGTTTTTGAAGTTCCTGACTTCACCGAGGTAGGTTTTTTCACCTTCTACATTCATTTCTTTGATGCCGGCTATTTCGCAACGAGGGATGACTTGAACCCGTCGGGTGTCCATTTGCTTGGGATAGGTCGCAAGTACCTTTTCAACGGGGTAGTGGCTCTTTGTTTCGCTTTGAATATCTAAACTAATCATCGGTTTCTCCTCTGAGTTTTAAAGCAAGCATTCAAGTTGTTTATGGCAGATTAATTGCTGGCCTGCAAATTTGTGAAAAGGAGCGAAATAAAAGGTGACGGCACTATCATCTTTGAAAACTCTCTTTTCTTGCTCAGTATTTTCGTGAGAAACATCTAGATGTTACTAGAAGGCAGCTCATTTCTAAAAATGAATACCCAGGTGTTCTTTTATTCTAAATTGGAAATAGCCAAAGTGATTGCGACTCGGTAGATAGGAGATAGGCTAGAGAGAGTTTCTTCGGGTGAGCGGTGTACACCGGTTTTACTGGAGATTTTGAGTGTTTTTTAATTCAATCAGCTTAAAGCTGCCAGGGGTAGCACCGTGGGATCAGACCCGCCTGGGTTAGCACCGCGGGCTTAAATTAAATATTAGCAACCATTGGATTCATTTAAATTACCACCGCGGGGTCAGATCAATGTCACACAGACCACGAGCCATAACTAGCATTTGTTCCTTGCGCTGGCCTCTCTGATCGAGTCGAAACTCGTGACCACCACCTTTGTTTTCGGTGAGTCGAATGATCATGCCATTGAGGATCCAAGTGTCGTTATCGTAAGAATAGAGGGCGTAAAATCCTTGCTGACTCTCTTTTCTGATAAAATCCCGTAGCATTTCTTTATCGAGAAGAACTGTTGAGCCCTGAGTCGCCGTGACTCGGTAGCAACCCCTGCGATTCCATTTTTGATAGCGTGTATCCTGGCAGTCTTGAAGTTCGGCTGTCACTCTCATGGATTGATCAAAGGCTTCACAGTTGAGGCTCGAAAAATCGGGAGCCGGGCTCGCGTGGGCTGATAAAAACAAGGCTGATAGTAATGAGAGTATGCTCATGGGTTCTCCTTTGCTCAATACCCAACATTTGATGAAAATCTGTTGGTAATGACAAGGAGTTTTGCAAAAAGTGAGGGTTTTTCGTTTTATAATTAGGTTTGGATTTAAAAACATTTGAGCTACAGCAATGGGTCGCTGGTAAAGCTTTGTTGACCTTCAGGTAGCCCGATTGATCAAGGGAGCGCTCGTAGGACGATGTTGATCCAGCTGTAGAGAGATTGATTTACGTTTTAATTAAATATCTGGGTAATCAAACAGCCGCTTTCGGGGCCGAGATCAATTTGTCGGTTTTGCCCAGCAACTTTGAAATAGACTTGTGGGCTGCCGTCGAGGGTTTTTTGATGGGCTTTGAATACGGGATTGGAAACCACTTCGTTTCGAAGGTAGTTCATCACCGACTGCGAAGTACAGAAGATCGTCGCTGCAATGGTTGAGCTTCCGGCCTCTTTGTAGAGTACCACGGGACTTTGATCTTCTTCGGCATGGAGTTTATCGGCGTTGAACGAATACCAAATAACAGCGGTCGAAAGGCTTATAAATAAAAGTAGGTATCTCATGAGTTCTCTCCAGGACGGTTTATGATCGTTCTATGAATTAAACAGTCGGCGGTTTTTGGGATGTAAATGCGCTCGGGTTTCTTTTGCTGATCATTTTCATCGCGAAACTCAATGATGGCTTGGTAGGGGCTTTGTATATTATTGAGTGTTTTAACTGAATTAAGAACTGGCTTTTTGCTCTTTTCTTTGATGGATCGAACCAGTTTCTTATCTTCACATACTATTTTTAGATTTTCTTTCTCAGAATCTTCACCCTTGAGAACGATGCTTTCCCAGGACTTAATCGTGAGGCGCTCCATCCAATCGGGATGGGCGAGTTCGAAGACGTTAAAACTTAGAATTAAAAATGAAGTCAGTAACACGAGCATACTTGCCCTTAAATACAAAGCTTGTGCCGTTGTGTAGACTCTGAAATAAAAATAAAGAGGGAATGGCTCTGAGCTGGGGTGCAAGTTTCGAAGAGACTTTCATAGCTTAACCCTATTAAAGACGAATTGGGTGTCCTGTCTAATGATTAGACAGGGGCTTTGGGAGTGATTAGATACCAAACCAAAAACTCTTAGGCTTTAGCTTCGGGGCGGTGAGATGAAAACTTAATCTGAAACTCAGCGCCCTTGTCTTGATTTTTAAGGTCCACATTGGCCTTTAAACCCTGGGCGAGTTGGCTCACTAGAGCGAGACCAATTCCCGTTCCAGGAGTCGTTCGCGTCATTTCGTCTCCCGACCGATAGAAGAGTTGGAAAATCTTCTTTCGTTGGTCTTTGGGAACACCCGGGCCGTAATCTCGTACAAAGAAAATAACTTCAGGATTGGCTTGGCCCTTAATGCGATAACCAATATCCACTTCGTTTGCGCCTACTTTGCGACTAAACTTTATCGCATTATCAATAAAGTTAATAAATATTTGCGAGATGGCGTCGTTTTCACAATCAAAAATGACTTCTGATCCGCGCTTTAGGTCTTCTTCATCGACTTTAACATTGAGTTTAAATTGGGCCGCATCCACCTGAGGCTGAACCTTTGATGTAATGAAGTCCATTATGGCTTTTGGTGTGGTCGACTGCAGATCAAGTTTGGGTTCTTCGTTGGAGAGTTTTGCGAGTTGCAAAACATTGCTAATGAGACGAGAAAGGCGTTCGCTTTCAAAGTAGATAAAGTCAAAGTAACCCCTTTGTTTTTCAGGATCATTGACATAGCCATCTCTCAGCATTTCTCCGTACATGCGAATAGAAGTCAGGGGTGTTTTTAACTCGTGAGAAACCGCCGAAACAAAGTCACTTCTTTGTTTTGCAAATTCCAACTGATTAAGTGCGAGGCGGTAGATAAAAAATAGCCCTCCTAAAAGCACAAGGATAACGATAGTTGCCAGGAGGTTAACGACCTTATGACCTGGAGAATTGGGAAGATCTTTGATGGTGAATAGGGCTTCGAGGTCGTTGAAAGGTGGAGAAAGACTACTGCGAAGCAGGAGGATTTCCCGTTTTTTTGAAGGCTTCGCCTGAAAGTGACTTTTCTCGGGTTCAGATTCAAAGCGTTTAAGAACGCCGCCTTTGTAGGCTAGGATAAGGTCCGTCGACTTTGAGAGCGCGCTATTAAGGTAGCTTTGCTCAAATAAAGTATTTAGGAAGCTTTTGCGGTCGAGAATAAACCCTTGAATGAATCGTTGTTCGTCACGCCAAACTCTTCGATAGAAAATCACTTCACCCGAATCTAAAAGGGTCAATTGAAAAGGGTCCATCTCACCCTTGAACTTCAAAATTTGATTATCCTTAGACCACTGCTCGGGGTTCATAGGTTTAAAAATAGGGCTTGAACCAGGGAGCTTTGGACGATTGATTCGCATATCCTCAGCCAATTCATTCTGTCCACTGTTGTTGAATCGATTCGATGAATTGGCATTAGAAGTGGGGTAGGGTTTCCAATGGGAGCGATTCGACTGGGAAGCTTTTCCTGAATTCCATTGCGAGGCTTCAGCTTTTTTAGAGTCTCTTGTCGAGTCGACTTTTCCATTTCTCGAGGAGTCGAGGGCAACTGATTGCCGTTGCGTTCGGCTAGAAGGTGCGCCCTCATTTTGACCCTTGAGTTTGCTTTGGCGCGGTTGGAAGTAAAGCTTACCGCGGCCGACTTCTCGAGTGTCTATACCATTTTTGATCTGAATTCGCTGGCGCACTATACTGACTTCGATTTGTCGGGTTTTTCGTTGTGGACGTTTTTTAGCGCGGTAATTCCATTTCGAGTTCGCCTCGGGCATTTCAGCCACATCGTCTTCGGGGATGGGGGAATCCAATTCAAGGTCAGAGACTTTTGTGCGATTTTTGTTATTACCGTTGTAAAATACTTTTGGTGAGGACTTTTGATTTTTACCAGGAGAAAGGGCTTCTTCTAATTCTTTCAAAGCAGGTTCATCAAAAGCTGTTTCGTCAAAGACGGCGTCTACTTCTTTTTGTGGGATAGCTGGAGTTTGCAGAATTCTTTGTTTGGCATTTTGTGAAAGAAACTGTCCGCTGGTGAGAATAGACTTCATTTGGTTGATAAGCTCACGTCTTCGCCGGTACTCTTCGCGAGAAATTCCATAATTGCGCGCATCAATCACGTCTTCTGGGAGGATCGGAGAGCTCATGCGTCCGTCGGGTTCGATCTGAAAATAGCCGATGACTCCCGGAATGGCTGTGATGGGTGGAATACTAGCCAAGGGAGAAAGCCGGAGATATCCCGACTGGCCGGTTCGGCTCAAGTGCAAGAAAGAATAGTCTTCGAATTTACGCTCTTCCTCGAGTCGAATGAGTTCGTAGGCCCGTTGATCAATTTGTGCCAGAAGACCTTCGGCATTAGTTCTCTGCATGAAGAAAGCTTCGCGCTCGAGTTGAGAGTAGGTTTGAGAAATGAGAAAGAAGATGGGGATTATGAGAAAAACAGCAAGAAGCCCGAGGGTGACCTGCAGGCTTCTTTTGCTTTTCTGAAGATTTAGAAATCCAGTTTTAAAAAATAATTCTCTTAAAGCCATCATTTCGACTGCTTTCGATTTTGCGGCAGTCCTTTTTCCTTCTAAACTTTTCCTCTAGCTGAATGGACTCAGCTAGAGGATTATTGCCGTTTATTTTTTCAGACTGACTTTTGGTTAGTCGGTCTGTCAACTCAGTCTTCGACTTAGGGCCGATTCGAAATCAGTTGAGGGCTGCTCGGAGCGCTTGAGGCTAGTTCGGCGCCCTTAAGTCTGACTCGAAATCAGTCGGGACTCGTTCGGGATCCCTAGGACTGACTCGAAATCAGTCGGGGGCTCGCTCGGCGCGCCTGAGGCTCGTTCGGTGCCCTGGGACTGATTCGAAATCAGTTGGGGCTCTTTCGGAGCGCTTGAGTCTCGTTCGGTGCCCCTATGACTGACTCGAAATCAGTTGAGTCTCGTTCGGCGCGCCTGAGGCTCGTTCGGTGCCCTTAAGTCTGACTCGAAATCAGTCGGTAACCTTCGCCACGAACCGTTATAAGGTGAACGGGTTCTTTGGGCTGTGGTTCTGTTTTCTTTCTAAGTTTGGCGATGTGAATGTCAACTGTTCGAGTTTCGATATTTGAACCACTGGCGTATCCCCAAACTTTTTCAAGAAGTTCATCGCGACCGACGGGGCGGTGAGAGTTTTGGGCCAAGTATTTGAGAATATCAACTTCTCTACGAGTAAATATGGCTTCTTCAGTGACGGTTTCGTCAAGATACTCACCCTTAAGATTAACGGCATCGACTTTGAGGTAATTGCCAATCTGAATTTCATCGAATACTTTTTCTTCTTTGCTGGTTCTTTTAAGAACAGCTTCGACTCGAAGAACGAGTTCTCTGACTGAAAATGGTTTGGAGATATAGTCGTCGGCACCGAGAGTGAGTCCCGTGATAATGTCTTCTTCGGAGGTTTTTGCTGTGAGCATTATGATGGGTTGGCTGCGATCTTCTTTTCGAATGTTATTACAAATTGTGAAACCATCCATCGTCGGCAACATGACGTCTAGAAGTAAAAGGTCGTAATTGCCAGATTGAGCTTTTTGTAAACCCTCGCCTCCATCGGCGACTCGGTCTACTTCGAAGCCGTGAAAAACAAATACATCAATCAGACCTTG
Organism: Bdellovibrionia bacterium; assembly: GCA_030424665.1. Classification (GTDB taxonomy): domain Bacteria; phylum Bdellovibrionota; class Bdellovibrionia; order Bdellovibrionales; family JAGQZY01; genus JAUHWN01. The sequence goes on from JAUHWN010000164.1 coordinate 8,198, forward strand.
GGCGATTGAATCTTCATCCTCAACTATTAAAATTCGGCGCTTATCGCTCATGGGTTTGAGTCCTTTCGAGTCTGCGTCTTGCTCTATTTGTCCAAAACCGTTTGTGGACTGATTGAATGCTAAATTTATCATGAAATACCTCCTGTAAGTATAAAAAATATCACAGGATTTTAGAAAAGCGTGTAAATCCCCTGTAAAAGCCACGTAATAGTTTTTTACATTTCAAGGGGAGTCTTTTTGTCGCTCTTTGGCATTGATCTGGAGGGGTGGTTGGGCGGTGGGTAGGGTTGGTTGCGTGTTGGTGGGGTTGGTTGCGTGTTGGTGGGGT
>JAUHWN010000165.1 GCA_030424665.1 Bdellovibrionia bacterium
ATTTTGAAGCAGTTAAAGCAGACACGGCCGGTTTAATGGTGCAAGGTTTTTGGACCTACGGAAAAATGGTCGTCATTGATGGCCAGCTAAATAGTGCTGATTATAATTTTAGGATTTCCCATCCAGACCATGACGTCCTCAGGCAACTTAAAATTTATAATGAAGAGACCACTCCAGACGGACAGGAGTTTGAAACCATAGGAAGTATTCGTGAGCGAGGAAATACCGTTGATGAGTCTGTTTATGGTAAGGTTCTATCGCGAAATAGTAGTTTCATAGGTTCAATCGAAAATCGACTGAACTATGTCGAAGGCCTAAAGACGATTACTCCTCGAGATATCGTTTGGCACTTTAGTAATATGCGGATCACCGATGAGATAGCCTTTGATGACTTTATTAATCCCTACGTTTTAATCAATGCCGAGATGACATCAGCCGCAGCTTCACTAGTCAACAGAGGGATCATTCGTAACTTTGACGGAGTCGTTAATGCCACCCACGTTGGCGTTGATAACTTGATAGAAGGATTTCCTGTAAACCCAATGAATGTGGGAAGTGGTCATGCCGCTCTTATTCAAAATGCCGCCTCGGCCCCATCGGCCTTTATGAGTGTTCCACTTTATGGAAAGGTCACACAGAAAGATGTTAGAATTGAACCCATCGCCAAGGGTGGGATTCATGGTAAAGGTCTTTGGCTGGACAGAAATCAAGGGATCGAATTTCAAGTTCCGGAGCAAACGGGGTCCTCTTTTGATATTGAAGCCAACGACAAATGGTATATAGGAGTTTTTGTAGACCCTAGGGAGTATAACAATCCATCAGTGGGATATAATCCCCACTTTTCGAAGTTTATTAATATTATAAAAGAAGATGCTGAAGACGGCACTGTCATTCCTGATTTAAGAATAAAGCTTAAGAAACATCAAACTAGCGAAACAGTTGCCTATGACCGCCTGATACTATTTTCTGGAGATACAAATATAGGGAAGTTTATTTTCCCGGTTGATTTGAAACCTCAATACAACGAATGGACTCATATTGGAATTCAGTTCTATGGTGACGCCTTTCCGAAAGTTTTTGTTGATGGGATGGAAGCTGGTCAATTTTCTCCACAAAATGGAATTACGAACGAACAATTGCAGTCCTATTTCTCGATCAGTTCTGGAGATCGAATCATATTGGGTGGTGATGTTAACAACGAATGGTCTGCGCTCAAAGCTTGGTATGATGACTTTAAAGTGATCGCCAGGGATCCCACGGTGGAGGAAACTTGTAACTACGCCAGGGGCACAATGGTTAAGTACGACGGAGAAAATGGAACTCTCTACTACGAAAAGGCAACTTATTATCCAAACAGCTCCCATAACAATATTAGAAATTTATTGGGAGAGACCAATAATTCGAGTCGCTATCTTTGCTTTACCAAATATGGAAATTTCAATATGCAGACTCTGACCTCGAAGGATTTTAAAGCTGATTTAAAGAGTCTTCCTCGGCATAGTGTTTCGATTCGTACGGAATTGACCCATATGAATGACGAGGGAAATGTTGTGGAGCTCCAGCACGGAGCCCCTCGACCGAATTTTACCAATGTTAAGTTTTGCACGAGTTGTCATGTACCAAGTGGATCGTTGGGTGTTTCTGCTCCAGAACTTCAGCTCGATGCCCTTCAATACGACTCTATGTTTAATGTAGAAAATGATCCACGAAGACAACCTTCGCAGCCTCCAGCTCTGATTAGAGGAGTTGTTCCCGCAGGTTATTTTGAAACTTATCTCAATGGAGGGATAGGTCCCGCCACAACTCTACGGTTAGAAAAGGGGCAAAGCGAGGCCATCGATCAATTTATTTTGCCTACGGCAAATAACTAGTTGTTAGAAAAAACTCTTTTGAGGGCGTCGCAATTTTCGATTGTGGCGCCAACTTCCAAAGCTCCTAATTTAAAAAGCTCGAATTTCTGCTCTGGGTCGGCGTGGTTAAGAGCTTCCATCATTTTTTTTGTATGTCGAGAGTAGGTCGCGTGCTCTATTTTCAATGCAAAGTCCATAGCTCGCATTGCCGGGTCCTCATAGGCATCGGCATTAAAGTCTTCAGCGACTTGGCAAATCCGCTGAATATCGCTGGATGCGATCCAATAGAAGGGATCTAGAAACCAGTTCATTGCAAAAAACACAAGGAGGGACAAAGTAGAGATTATTATAGCGATGACTGATTTATTCAACTTTGAAACTTTCTGAGAACTTATCGACTCGTTGGTTGAGTTTTTGATAGATATTTATTCTCCCAAGAATTCTATTAAGGAAAAATCGATCTAGAATACGGAAAATTGGTGCAAAGAAGAGCATCAATGCTACGAGTCCCGCTAAAACATAAACGACGTATTGGGTTCCGAGGGGATTGTCCTTAAAAAATAAGTTTTCTGTATTCATACCGAAAAAACCAACCACTAAATTCAATGGGAGAAATATCCCTGAAACCACCGTGAGAAAGAAAATACTTCGGTTCAGGCGATCTCCTTTAATTGAGAGGTAATAGTGGTGAAGAATATCGAGACGAGAAAGTTCGTCCTTGATTTTAGAAAGTTCAAACTGAAGAAGTGAAATAATGTGTTTGAAGTCGCCAGCTTTGACAATCCTCTTGTCCGTAGAATTGATTTGAAAGTCCTGTATCACCTCTAGAAAACGCGTGTAATAGCGATCGATTTTTGAGAGGTCGTTTCTCAAGTCAAACCACAAGTCGATAAAGTGTTTCGAAAAATTTCTGTCGTAAAGACTGTCTTCCATTTTTTCAATTTCGGAACTGAAGGTTTTTACAATGCTATTGTTATGACGTATTAGCTTGGTGATTTCTTTTTGAAATGAATTTTCGCGCTTCATTAGCTTGAAGTCTTTTATTTCAGCATCGTAATGGTAAAGATTGCCATCTTTAAAAAGAAAACACAGTGTTTGAAAATCAATGTCATCGTTGAAAGCTTTTACCGCCCGAAGAAACAGAAGCTGATAATCCTCTTCGTCAATATAGCTGGAGAGCCGGCGATTATTGTTAAGATCTTGCTTGTAACTTGGGCTAATGAGATCGATTATTTTAGTATCTGTAGTCATTGCATTAATGATAGAGTTCTGATTTACCTAAAACAAGTGTTGAGGGCATTTTCATGGCAAATAATAAGCATATTAAGCGAGTTGTGCTAACTGGAGGCCCCGGGGCGGGTAAAACGACTGCAGTCGATTTACTGAGGCGCGAGATAGGTGATTCTGTAGTGGTTGTGCCAGAAGCGGCAACGATGCTTTTTTCTGGAGGATTTCCGCGCTATGAATCTGAGTTCGCCAGACGCGCAACGCAAAGAGCGATCTATCACGTGCAGAGAAACCTCGAGGATGTTCAAGGAGCCAAGTACCACGATCGCATCCTCCTATGTGATCGAGGCACACTTGATAGTGCTATCTATTGGCCCGATGGGCGCGATGAGTTTTTTCGGGAGGTGAATAGCTCAATCGAGAAGGAGCTTGCTCGTTACGATGCCGTTGTCTTCTTTGAAACCGCCGCGGTGGGAAATATGAGTATCGAGGGTGGGAATCCAACCCGAAAAGAAACCCTGAAAGAAGCTGTAGATCTTGACCTCAAGCTTCGAGAAGTATGGGGGCAGCACGAAAATTTTCATTTTATTCCCCATGAATCCTCATTTATGCACAAGCTTAACAAAGCCCATAAGCTTCTTTTGGAAATTACTCAGAAGCCTCAGTAGAAAAGGCGCTGATGCAGGGCATCTAAGGTTCTGCTCATGTCAATTTTTGATGAGAATTTGAGGCCACTTTGCCCCAAGATTTTAAATTAATTCTTTGGTTTGTTGAGTGCTTTTGAAATTGTACTCACAACAGCATAGGCGCTGAGTCCGATTGTAGCCGCGAGGGCTAATAAAAGTAAGAGTGGTAGCCAATTAATTAAAATGGTTTCGATCATTGTATTCCCCATGTCCCTTAAAAAAATCAAGATGAACTCAAATGATGAAATATACAGAGTGGATTTGGTGCCCCAACCGCGATAGCATCTGAACCGCAGGATAGAGCGAATTATCTATCTGTTTTTACTACACATTTCCTCTCTTTTCCAAGCCAAAATTTTCGGATTTTACGGAAACTCTACATCGAAAATGACTGGTCTCCCACTCAAATCCAAAAATTTACGGGATGGCATGAGGCATCAGTACGCACCGCCGCCAAGACGCTGGGCCTGTCCAAATCAAAACCAGCAACACCCAGTGACTATGTTCTGAGGTACGGCTGGAAGCGGGCTACCAACGGTAGGTTGATTAAGAATATGGCACAGCAGAAGGTGCTCGATTTAGCGGTTGAGCTATTCTCTCAAGGCCTTAGCTTTTACAAGATCTGCAAATATCTCAACCAAAAGAACATCAAGACAATTAAAGGAAACCAATGGACCTCGAAAACTTTGAAGATCATTCTTCTTCGAGAGCGCTCGGAGTCCATTATCAACAAAGATAGTAAAGAATAACAAAGGGGGAAGAAGTGCACCTAATCGTCAACTCAATCATCGTAGCCGTGTTCGCCATGGGCTCTGGCTACGCCGTGAAAAGTCTATTTTTTGAAATCGAAAAGACAGCAGTCAAACGTATCGATAAAGGTCTTTCAAAATCGGAGCCTTTCGCTCAAAAACTCTGTTCGTGCCGCCTGCCTTTCTGAAGAAGGGGCACAGTTTTAAAAATACCGGGAAGCTTTGGGAAGTCATATCAACTTTCAATCACAGGAGCTTTCAATGTTTCAAAACAATACTCAGTACTGTTCTCTCTCAGAGGAGTTCAGGACCCATTTAAAATCAAAAAATATTCCATCAACCATTTCGTTCACCTCGCTGTTCACTACTGAACCAACCAACGGCGAAAACAAAAAGATTCACTTTCGCGATGTCTACCAGAAGTACAAGGACACCCATCTGATTACCTTGAGCGAATCGTCCAAAGTCTCAAAAATAAAAAGGTGTGAGAACTTTCTTATTCCATTGTACGACATCAAAATTTGCTTGATGACACCGGCCTTGATTTCGGAGTTCATCCTCTTCTCAAAGGAGAGACAGTTTTATCGAGATTCAGGAAAAAAGAATTTCGATAAACAGGTCAAAGACTTGATCTCAATTTTCAACTGGTATGTGGATCATATTGATTTTCAGTTCCGAAACCCTGTCCGGAGGCACCACACTAAGCTCGGGGTTATCGACGAAATCGGTCCCAAGGAGCGGCAGATCTCAGCCGATGAGTACAAGCTTTTCCATAAGGCTCTAAAACCGGAATTTCAAGACTTCGCGACTCTGCAATTCTATTGTGCTGGACGAGTAGGTGAAATTGCAGGTCTACAAAAGAAGAACATTGACCTCAGCCGCAGATTTTTGAGGATCAAAGAGGTGATTGTTTGGATCGGGAATAAGCCTAAGATTAAATCCATGCCTAAAAATGGTTGTGAAAGGGCCGTGTTCATCAACTCGAGCATGGCTGAGATTCTTGAACGGAGGTTGAATGATCCACGAAATACTACTGAATTTGTATTCCAGAGAAATGGAGCCCCCCTCCGCTACAATCAAATCAACGAGAATTACAACAGGGCTTGGAAGGCTGCAGGTCTGGCCGAAAAGTTCTCGGGAACTCATCAAATTCGCTACGCAGCTGCCCAAATGGCGCATCGTATATCAGGTTCGCTTGAAGCGGCAAAGGCCATAACCGGCCACCAAAGCGCGGCGATGGCCGCTAAATACTCGAATTATGTCGATTTGGATCTCAACCGGAGAACCTTAGAGTCTCTCGAGGAATCTATGGCCGGCTGAAGCTAGGCTATTGATTCGGCTTTGCCTAACCCCAAGTGAGTTCTGGACACACGGGACTTGATGTATGAATATTGCATTCAATGTATGCCGACATGCAAAACCAGAGTTTAGAAAAACTCAGTGGGATCGTTGAGCGCATTACCTATCATAACGAGCAAAACGGCTGGTCCGTACTCAAGGTCTCTTCCTTCAAAGACCCGAGCCGATTGGCTACTGTCGTAATCCACCAAGCCAAGGTTTATGCCGGAGCCACGATGGAGTTCTGGGGCTCATGGACTCATCATTCAAAGCACGGTGAGCAGTTCAAGGCCTCTCGCTCAATTGAAAAGAAGCCAGCCTCTGCTGCTGCTCTTGAAAAGTATTTGGGCTCAGGCCTCATCGCCGGAGTCGGTCCGGCCACTGCAAAAAAGATTGTCCGGCATTTTAAAGACAGAACCCTGGAGATCTTTGAGGAATCCATCGATGAGCTCACTGACGTACCCGGAATTGCAGATAAAAAGCTAGAGAAAATAAAACACTCTTGGGATGAGCACAAATCAATTAGGGATGTGATGATTTTTCTCCAAGGCCATGGAATCAGCACCCTGTTTGCTACAAAAATCTACAAGACCTATGGTGATGAGGCGATTTCATTAGTTTCTCAGAACCCCTACCGATTGGCCCACGACATTTATGGAATTGGCTTTTTCTCTGCCGACCGAATTGCTCTGTCCATGGGGTTTTCAAGAACTGGTCATCCTCGCATCGAAGCCGGCATCAAGCATGTGCTTTCAGCCAGTCGCGATGAAGGGCATTGTTTCTTAAGCCAAGGACAGATTATTGGCAAAACCCTTGAGCTACTTGATGAGAAAATGGAGCCTGATACCCTCATAGAAGTCTTAGACAAACTCCTCAAGTCCAATCAGGTCCGGGTAAGAAAACTTGAAATCAAGGAAGGCGAGGTTGAAGATTGTTTTTATTCAAAGAGTCTCTACTATGACGAAGAGAATGTTGCCAGCTTGGTTAAAAGCGCGCTTACAAGATCTGTCTCAGTCGACCAAAAAAGAATCGACTCTTGGGTCACCCGATTCTGTGAAGCTAAAAACATTCAGCTCAGCGACGAACAAAATCAAGCCGTGTGCGAAGTCCCGTCAAAGTCTTTTTCAATTCTCACAGGAGGACCTGGGTGCGGAAAAACAACTTGCACAGAAGTCTTGGTAAAGCTTTTACGAGCCATGGGACTGAAGGTCACTCTCGCAGCTCCCACCGGCCGTGCGGCTCAGAGGATGAGCGAAGTCATTGGCCTTGAAGCCAAGACAATTCACCGTCTTCTTGAGTGGGCCCCCGATACCGGCGGATTCAAGTTCAATGAGGAAAACCCTATTGAAACTGACTTTCTGATCCTCGATGAAGTCTCGATGCTCGATATCACCTTGGCATCCAGCCTTCTCAAGGCGGTTCCATCCCACGCACAAGTTTTGTTTATTGGTGATCCCGATCAACTCCCAGCGGTTGGAGCTGGCAATGTTTTGTCAGATTTGCTTCAAACCGATAATGTTCCTCGGTTTCGGCTCACTAAAGTTTTTCGGCAGGCCCAGGCCTCTTCGATTATCCGCTTTGCCCACGAAATCAATTCAGGAAAGCTTCCAAAAATCACATCCCCAATGCAAAATCCCAAAGCATTTTCCGAAGGAGTCGATTGTCTTTTCGTTGATGCCGATGAAGCGACAGTTGAACAACTCAAATTCATCAAAAGAGTCCACTACACTGTTTCAAATCTTGAAGAGGGAGCCGAGGGAAGTTTACTCAAACTCAAAGATGAATGGATCGGAAAACTCCAAAAAACAAGTGAAGGTGTCGAGGTTGATGAGCACTACCGTCCTGATGATATCAGTATAGAAGAGATTAAAAGACCTGTGATTTCTATACCCGAAAAGTTTAAATCTGTGGACCTAACCAAGCTCTCCAACGCTGATTCTGAGGTGGAACAGTTGATATCCATTTTAAAGTCTGTTCACCCATGGTCTTCATTAAAATATGGACTGACTGCCGTCGACACAACAATCAGGCTCTACACCAAAACCATCGCTCAGTGGATGGGCAAAAAACCTGAGATTCAAGTTTTAAGCCCACAAGTTCGAGGATCAATGGGCACAATGAATCTCAACAAAGCTCTACAAGAAGCGAATAATCCAGCCAATCCTAATAAGCGACAAGTTCAGATTGGCGAGAAGTTACTCAGAGAGGGCGACCGAGTTATTCAGACACGGAACAATTACAACCTGGGAATTTTTAACGGTGATATCGGTAAAATAACCGCCATCAATCCTACTGACTTGTCCTGTGAAGTTCTTTTTTCTGGAGGCGAAGAAAAACGTGTTACATTTAGCCGGGAAGATCTGAGTGAGCTACAACTGGCCTACGGAATCACCATTCATAAATCTCAAGGTAGCGAGTTTGAAGTGGTGATCATCCCAGTGCTTGGCCAGCACTTCAATATGCTTTTTAGAAACCTCATTTATACCGGTCTTACAAGGGCCAAAAAGCTCGCGATATTTGTCGGCAGTCGAAAAGCCCTTGGCATTGCTGTAAGACAAATTGATAATCGGAAGCGCCAGACAGCCTTAACCCAAC
>JAUHWN010000013.1 GCA_030424665.1 Bdellovibrionia bacterium
TGAGTTGTATAGCTGGCAACCTCTTTGACTGGAGCTACCGCATTGGGGACAGTTGCTCCGAACCCAACTTCAGCAATAATAGGAGCGTCAGGCAGGTCATCACCAATATAGGCTATTTCTCGATTCTCTAAGCCTGTTTTCTCTTTCAAGTCTTTAAAGGCGGGGCCTTTATCTCCCTTACCTTCAAAAAAGTAATCAATCTTGAGATGCTTTGCCCGAGATCGAACATCTTCTGATTGGGCACCAGTAATAATTGCAGTTAAGTATCCCTGCTCTCTCAATCGAACAATACCGATACCATCACGCACCGAAAACATACGTTTCCACTCACCCGCTGAATCCATGAATATTTGCGCATTAGTCATGACGCCATCGACATCGAATACAACTAACTTCACAGGTGCAATTTTAGGCGCTAAAGACTCCATCACTTAATATTTACAAGTGATTCAAAGGTGATCAACTCACACCTAAAAAATTGGACAAAACAGGGGAGTTCTCTTTAATTTACTACCGAAAAGTCTAGTCTTTTTAACGAATTTGCGCAGCGAGAAGATCTTGAAGGTGAAGAAGTCCAGTCGGACGTGACGTTTCTTCTTTTGATCGTCCATCGACAACAAATAGAGTCTGAATCTTAAATTGCTCCATTACAAACAAAGCCTTTTCTGCAAGCTCCTCACTACTTATAGTTTTAGGATGTTTTGACATGATATCGTGAGCTTTCTGTGTCGTTAAATCGATCTTTTTCTCTATGCTTCGACGAATATCACCATCGGTAATGACACCGATCAAACCGCCCGCTTTATCAATGACTCCAGCAACCCCTCTAACTTCTTTTCCCGTCATCACACTGACGACATCAAGAATTTGGGTGTCTAAAGAAACCAAGGGTAAAGCCTCACCTTGGTGCATAACATCTTTAACTCTCGTGAGGAGTCTTCTCCCAAGACTTCCACCGGGATGAAACTCAGCAAAGTCCTCTTCTTGGAACCCCTTGAACTTCAATGTTGCCATGGCTAATGCGTCGGCCATGGCAAGACTGGCCGTAGAACTTGTGGTAGGCGCTAAACCAAGCGGACAGGCTTCTTCCGAAACCTTAACACTGATAAGAATATTACATTCCTTTGCCAAGCGACTCTCTAAGTTCCCCGTCATTCCAATGAGAGGAATTCCCTTTCGGGCACAATGACTGAGTATCGGAACTAATTCATCTGAACCACCGCCATAACTAATAACGATTACTAAATCATTAGAACTCAAAACTCCTAAATCACCGTGGGAGCTTTCGGCAGGATGTAAAAAAACTGAAGGTGTACCCGTTGAACTTAGCGTCGCAGACATTTTTCGACCGATGTGGCCCGATTTGCCCATTCCCGCTACAACTACTTTTCCTTTACATTCTGCAATTTGATGAACGGCTTTTTCAAAGGATTCTCCTATACCATCGATGAGCTCGATAATACCTTCGGATTCCATTTTTAAAACACGCTTTGCTTCTTGAACTAAATCCATTTTACACCAGTGTTTGTCTGCCTCGTTTTGACTTATGCTCCTTCGTCTTTAAAACGTCTCGTTTGCGGCTTCGCATTACACTCAAATCCTGGGTTTCGCGCCTTTCAATGGCAGCTTTTACGAAGTGAAAAAAGAGAGGATGGGGCTCAAGTGGACGCGATTGAAACTCTGGATGAAACTGAACCGCAATATACCAAGGATGATCAGGGATTTCTAAAATTTCGACTAAATCTCGTTCGCGATTAAACCCCGAAGGTACTAAACCATTACTTTCAAAAAGGTCACGATACTTGTTATTGAATTCATAACGATGGCGATGGCGTTCGAAAATTTCTTCTTGTTGGTAAACTTCAAAAGCCCTTGATCCAGTTTCGATATCACACTTGTAAGAACCAAGCCTCATGGTTCCCCCAAGGTTCTCCATATCTCTTTGCTCTTCCATGTAGTCGATTACAAAGTTATGTACGCCACGGCCTGGCTCCTTCAATTCTCTACTGGTCGCATCTTTGATTCCGCAGACATTTCTCGCAAACTCAACTGCCGCCAACTGCATGCCGTAACAAATTCCAAAGAATGGCACTTGATTTTCACGGGCATAACGAATGGCGTGAATTTTACCTTCTACTCCTCGCTCACCAAAGCCTCCAGGAACTAATATCGCATCGACATCGGACAGGGCCTCAGCCACATTATTTTTGTTGAGCGTTTCGGAATCGATATATGTGATCTGAACTTTAGCATCATTGGCAATGGCACCGTGGACCAACGCCTCATGGAGTGACTTATAGCTTTCTTTAAGGTCAACGTACTTACCTACAATACCAATAGAAACATTATTTTCTGGATTCTTGATAATGTTAACGATATTTCGCCAACCGCTCAGGTCTTGTTCCGATAGGTCTTTTAAGCCAAAGCGAGATATAACACGCTCATCAAATTTTTCTTTGTTGAGCATCAAAGGCACTTCATAAATTGAACTTGCATCGTAAGCAGCAATGACATTTTCGGGGCGAACGCTACAGAACAAACCGATTTTCGATTTCATCTCTGGAGGAATTGGTTTTTCGCTGCGACAAACAAGAAAATCCGGCTGAATACCAATTTCTCGCAGTTCTTTTACTGAGTGCTGAGTCGGCTTCGATTTTAACTCTCCCGCCGCCGCAATATATGGAATGTAAGTAACGTGAACGAAAATTGAATTTTCGATTCCTACATCGACACGCATCTGTCGAATACTTTCTAAGAAAGGGAGGCTCTCAATATCCCCAACGGTACCGCCGATTTCTACAATACAAACTTCTGACCCTTGGGCGGCATCATAAATTCGACTTTTGATTTCGTTAGTTATATGGGGAATCACCTGAACTGTTCCCCCCAAATAATCACCTCGGCGCTCTTTACGAATCACTTCGTCATAAATTTGACCTGTGGTCACACTATTTGAACGGCCGACCGTAATTGAAGTGAACCTCTCGTAATGGCCAAGATCAAGATCGGTCTCGGCCCCATCGTCGGTGACATAAACTTCACCGTGTTGAAATGGCGACATCGTACCCGGATCAACGTTGATGTAAGGGTCACACTTCATGATTGTGACCTTTAGACCTCGAGACTCCAAAAGAGTCCCAAGACTCGCAGCCGACAACCCTTTTCCGATAGACGATACAACTCCACCCGTTACAAATATAAACTTCTGTACCAGGGGCTCTAAAGTCGATTTTGTTGGAGAGATTTTGCGTTTTTCGCTCTTTTTCTTCATGGCTTTTTGAGCAGTTGCCCTCACTCTTGAAGGCTTAGATTTGCGACTCGCACCTTGGGTCGCTTTTTTAGTCTTTTTCTTAGACTTATTCTTACCGGTCCCAGATTTCTTCTTACTCGCCTTTCGAGCCATTTCTTCCCTCTTTCATTAAACGCTCAATTTTCTGCACATCTTCTGGAGTGTCAACTCCCCAGCTTTCTTGATCGACTTTTACCACTTTGATCCGAGCTCCTAAGGACAGTGCTCGCAATTGCTCTAAGCCCTCCATCAGCTCCAACTCACTGGGCGACGAGCTACAAAACTCTCCTAAAAAACTCGTCCGGTAGGCATAAATACCAAGGTGTTTTAGAATAGCCTTATATCGGCGCTCTGGATCGAAGTCGCATCGCGTAAACGGAATCGGATGGCGGCTAAAATAGAGCGCTTCAGATTTTTGATTTAATCCGATCTTAGCTGTATTCGGACTCTTCATGTCATCTATAGTTTTGATTTACCGTCCGAGTGTCGCCATATCCAACTGTGGATCTTCCGAAAATGGAGCGATCAATTGATCAATTAACTCTCCGGTCATCAAGGGCTCATCGCCCTGAATATTTACGGCGACATCACAATCTCTGCCCTTGAGAGCAGCAAAGACCCGATCGGTTCCCGATGCTAAAGCTGAATCGGTCATCACTACTTCTAGGCCTTGGGCACTGGCTTCTTTTGCAATGCGTTCATCGTCCGTTGCAACGAGGAGCTCGTTCAGCAAACTCGAAGTTTTTGCTCCCTCAATCACCCAAGCCAGTAGACTTTTACCGTTAATTAGAGCGAGGGGCTTTCCAGGAAATCGAGTAGAGGCCCAGCGAGACGGAATAACACCAACATACTTCATAGTTCCTCTTCCTCCTCGGGAGCGGTTTCGATCCAGTTCTTGTAGATATGATCTTCTACTTCGTAGAAACCTTGTTTTTTAAGGGATGAAGAGAGAAAACAAGGCCTCTCAATCTCTTTTTTCAATTTTCGCCTTCGATCCAAGCCCGGTCCACGCTTCAGCTTATCTGCTTTAGATAAGATCACGGCTGAAGGGAGCCCTCTTTGATCCATGAGATCAACGAGCATCTGCTCATCTTCAGTCCACTTTCGACGAACATCCATGATGAGAAGAAGTCCCACCAGGTTCTCTCTTTCGAGAAGGTAGGCTTCAATCATTGCCTGCCATTGCTTCATTTCTTTAGCACTGACACTGGCCCAACCATAACCTGGCATATCTACAAGGCGGTATTTATCTTCGACTGAGAAAAAATTGAGGAGACGTGTCTTTCCGGGCTTTCCGGAAACTTTCGCTATCGAACTCCCTTGTAAACCATTGAGGAAACTCGACTTACCAGCATTAGAGCGGCCAGCTAAGGCGACTTCGGGGAGGCTGTCCATTGGCCAACCACTTAGGTCGGCAGCACTTTTAATGAACTTGAGGCGCCCCGGCTTTTGCTTCACGTTTTCTGGCATCACTGCTTTTAACCCTAAATCGTCCAGAGAAAAAGAAATTTTCTCATATAATGGAATCTCTTCTCAGTATTGAAACCAATGGGCCCTATAGCCCCTCCCCATCTCGGCATGGCATTTGAAAATACTCAAAAATTACTGATTCGAGAGGGGGAAATATGCACACTGAATCACTAGAAAAGGATAAAAGTCCAAACCGAGCCTGGCTCATAAAAAAGAACTTAGACGGCCCTATATCTGCTGTCGAACTCGGAGAATTTAACACCCTAGGTAGAGATCCCGGCAACTCGATCGCTATTGAGTCGCCCTATGTCTCAAGTCGCCATGCTCGCATTGAAAAAAAACAAAACCGATGGATTTTACGAGACTTTCAGAGTCGCAATGGCTGTTTCGTTAACGACGTAGAGGTTAAAGAGGCCATACTCATGCCCCAAGATCGAATTCGTCTCGCGCAAAGTGAATACCTCTTTGCGCAAAAAGATGATTCCGGCTTTAAGTTGAAAAGTAAGAATAAAGAGTGGCAAGAACAGCTCGATCTCATGCCCGCCTTCGCACAAACTGACTTTCCAGTTCTCATGACCGGCCCTAGTGGAAGTGGAAAAGATATTCTCGCCAATTGGATTCACCAGAATTCAAGAAGAAGTCATCACCCGATTTTATCCATAAACTGTAGTGCGCTCAGTGAAAGTCTCATCGAAAGCGAACTCTTCGGTCACATTAAGGGAAGTTTTACCGGAGCGGCCCAAGATCGCAAAGGTGCTTTCGAATCGGCTTCAGGAGGAACTCTGTTTTTAGACGAAATAGGTGACCTACCGCTATCATTGCAACCTAAACTACTTCGCGCCCTTGAGAACCAAGAAATTAAACCTGTTGGTTCGGATCAGACTAAGAAAATTAATGTAAGACTTGTTGCGGGGACCCACCAAAACCTAGAGTCCTACGTAAGTCAGGGAAAGTTTCGAAGCGATCTTTTCTTCCGTCTCAATGTCTGCAGAGTCCGCCTTCCGAAACTCATCGATCGCATGGAGGACTTCGATACACTCGCCTACCAATTCGCCAAAGACCTAAGGGTTCGACTGAGTTTTGAGGCACTCTCCATATTAAAAAATCAGCCTTGGCCCGGAAACATAAGAGAACTAAAAAACTGTATTTCAAGAGCATCAGCCTACTTTCCCGGAGAAGAAATTAGAAAGCAGCATCTCGATCGCATTTTAGATGACCTTAGCAGTCTTCATTTCGAAAAAATGGTAAATCTTCCATCAAATGAAAATGGCAATCTTATCAGTCGAATTGAAAAAGACCTTATTGTCGAAAAACTAATTCATCACGAAGGTAATCAAAGAAGGGTTTCCGAAGAAATCGGCATTCCTAGATCAACTCTCAACGATAAAATAAAAAGGTACCGTATTAATATTCGAGATCTCGTCGGCAATAAACCTAGAATCCGCCGCGCCTCTTTTTCTTGAGGAGAAAGTTTTTAAAATAGATTTCGCGAATTCGACCGTAGTTCATGATTGAATTAATGCGAATTCGCAGAAGTCTCTTTATTTTCATTTTTCCAGACCTTGTAGAAAGGTCATCAAAGGTTTGCGTTTCAAGGGTCCTTTGAATGATATCTAGAATCTCGCTCTTTCGATCCGTCACCTCAATAAGGGACCTTCGATTATTCGTCTCAACATAAAATTCAAATCGCCCAAAGGCTCGAGGATTTCTTCGCGTCGACCGCAGTTGTACAATTACCTGGTCCATACTCACGAAAAACTCAGGCTGTCGAAGTGGGGAATAAAATGACTCAAAATTTTCATCCACTGGAATAGAAATAATTCGGTCGGCAACCTCTTCTAATGAATTGATATAGGGTCTTTCTGGTTGTAAATCAAATACGGGTTCACCCACTAGAGTTAAAAGGTAAATCACCGCTGACATACAAAGTGCAATCCCTATTAGGGGAATACTGTGTTGCTTAAAGTAATCCTTTGCCCGAATAGAATATAATCGGGTCTTCGCAATATAGAGGGAATATTTATCTAAAAATAGACCGACAAAATTCTTAGTCTTCCCAAAAAGATCCAGACTCTCCCAAGCATCCACAGCCTTCTGCAGAATCGTGATTTTACTGAGTAGATCATCTAGCTTTTCTTGGAATGTAAAAAGAAAGGCAAAACGCGAGGGTCGGTCGGGGTCAGTCTGACTCTCGTCTTTGACCGACTCTTCCAGTTTTTCGACATCATCGCTAAAGTCACGAAATGTGTCGTCGATCTTCTGGTCCTCTTTAACTCGGATGTCAGCTTGCTCGCCCAGTTCTTGGGAACTTTCAATATCGGCCGTCGCTTCCTCAAGCAGGCTCTCCAAATTGAGAAAATCATCGAGATCCTCATCCTCTTTTTCTTCAGCTTGAGGCTCGGTATTTTCATTTAATTCTTCTTCAGACATGAAAGAACTCCAGGCCTAAGAATACCACAGGGAGGGGTCTCAAAGAGAGTAGATTTAAACCATGGTCCTGTTGAGAATTGAGACAAATATCCCGATTAAAATACCAGGAGGAAATAATGAAACGGAATTTATTACTCTTCTTGTTAGTTCTGTTTACTGCTAGTGGATGTGCAATTATTGAGGACATTCGTCGAGGTGGAAGCACCGGAACACCAGCCTATAGCTCGATGGATCCAAGCGTAGAAAACGAGTTAAACAGAGCCAGTCGAGGACCGAGCAAACCACGAGTAGCTCCGGCGCCAAGAAAGATTATTAATAGTCGAAGGGCTTATCTCTCACCCCGTATGAGTTATGAAAACAGTGCCATTGCCAATCAAGACATTTTTTTGGGAATGAGTACTCGTGCCGTAAAAGCCAGCTGGGGAGAGCCAAAACTCATCGAACAAGCCGGTAATCCATCCTTGGGCTATCAGCGCTGGCAATACGAAAGTTACATTCCTTCGGTCGAAGGTTACGTAAAGGAACTCCGGATTGTCTATTTTGAGAACAACCGTGTCGTTGGCTGGGAAACCCACTAAGCGTGGGCATCTTGCCAGTTTGCTCCAGTAGCGATATTCACCTTTAGCGGCACCTTAAGACTTGTACACTGCTCCATTCGTTCGCGAACGATGGGTAGCGTATCCTCAATTTTTTCATCAGGAACTTCTAAGATCAGTTCATCATGGACCTGAAGCAGAATTGGACTATCTATATTTTGATCCACTTCTAGCATCGCCATTTTAACTAAATCGCTAGCGGTCCCCTGAATGGGAGCATTAATAGCAGCTCTTTCACCGAATGCGCGCAATTGATGACTTTTTGAATTCAGCTCTGGCAAGTAACGTCGACGCCCAAAGATGGTTTCTACATAGCCATTTGATTTCGCCTTTTCAACGATATCACTCATATAGTTTTGAACACCACTAAAACGCTTAAAGTATCGATCTATAATTTCTTTAGCTTCTTTTCTTGGAATTGAAAGAGCATCAGCTAATCCATAAGCACCTTGCCCGTAGGCAATTCCAAAATTGACTGCTTTGGCTTTTCTCCGTTCTTCTGAACTCACTTTCTCAGGCGCCACTTCGAAAATTTCAGAAGCCGTTGCGGCATGAATATCGAGGTCGTTTTCAAACGCTCTTATAAGACCTGGATCCTCAGAAATATGAGCTAAAATACGCAACTCAATTTGACTATAATCAACAGAAACAAGTTGTGTGCCTGGACTAGCAACAAATGCTTTTCTGATCTCACGTCCTTGCTCCGTGCGTATTGGAATATTCTGCAAATTGGGATGAACACTCGAAAGGCGACCTGTTGTCGTCGAAGCCTGATTAAATTGAGTGTGAATTCGACCGGTCTTTTTATTTACAAGCTCAGGAAGTGAGTCGGCGTAGGTCGATTTTAATTTACTCAACTCTCGATATTTAAGAATCTTTAAAACAATCGGAAATTCACCAGCCAGTTTTTCGAGAACATCCTGACTCGTAGAATAGCCAGTCTTCGTCTTTTTCCCTTTCGGCATTTTCAACTTCTCAAATAATACTGTTCCTAATTGCTTGGGACTTCCAATGTTAAACTCTTCACCAGTTTCAGAGTAAACTTCTTTCTCTACAGAACTAATCTCTTTTTCTAATCTCTGACTAATATCTTTGAGAACCGCGGTGTCGAGAGCGATACCCTTCTGCTCCATCTTAAAAAGTATCGGAAGAATAGGCAGGTCAATTTCGTTATAAACCCCATCTAGCTTCTTCTCCGCCATTAACTTCTTAAGAACCTCTTCGACTTCCAAATGAATCTTATACATTTGTGAAGACCTTGCGAGGTCAGGAACCTGGCGACCACAGTAGAGTGAATAGATGGAGTCTAAGTTTTCAATGGGCCCCGCTCGTAAAATATAGGCCGCGAGCATACTATCGAAGGCTGCTTCTCCAGACTCTAAATTTAATTCTTTCCAAACAGATTTTAAGTCATAGCCTTTCCATCGAAATGATTTATTGATTTTAGTCAACTCCGCACCCATTTCGGCGGGATCTTCTAATTCAACAACCACATCATTTTGCGCTAAAAAAATTCCTCGGTCGGTTTTCCAAGCCCAAAGCTCTTCTTCAAATACAAACTTATCCAGGGCCCCTTCACAACTCATTAGCTTTTCAATAATCTCCGAATCATCGGTCGGAACTTCATCGGTCTGCTTTTTAGATTTGAGGTCACCAATTTGTTTTCTCGACTCAAACTGTCCCGTAATCGATGAATCCTCTTCACCGAGAAGTTTATTGGCAAAACTCTGAAAAGAAAGTTCATTCAAAAGACTTTGCAACTCATCTCTTTTGACCGCGGACATTTTTAAATCATCGAGCTGGGATACAAGATCCAGGTCGGTCACAATAGTTACTAGTTTCTTTGATAGAAAGGCCTCATCTTTAGCCTCTACCAATTTCTTGTGCGTGCCTTTTGGCCCTATATCGTCGATATTTTCGTAAATCTCTTCGATGTTCTTATATTGTGATAAAAGTTTTTGGGCACCTTTTGGTCCAATACCTTTAACTCCAGGAATATTATCTGAAGCATCTCCGGTAATTGCTAAATAGTCGATAAACTGATCGGGATGAATCCCCCATTTCTCTAAAACCCCTTCGACATCATATTTTTTATTTTTCATGGTGTCGTACATAGTGACATAGGGTTTTATCAATTGTCCGAAATCTTTATCACCACTGACAATTACAACTTCGAGACCTTGATCTCTACCATAGTGGGCTAAACTTCCAATGAGATCGTCTGCTTCGTAACCTTCTTTATCGAGAGCCTTGATTCCGAGTAAATCTGTAAGTTCTCTAATGTATGGAATTTGTGGCTTTAAATCCTCAGGCATTTCTGTTCGATTGGCCTTATAGCGCGGATCAATATCTTTTCTAAATGAAGGCTCTTTTCGGTCAAAACAGTAAACCAAGTAGTCTGGCTGAATTTCTTTGAGAAGTTTTACGGTCATAGAGAGATAACCGTAAATCGCATTGGTCGGAACTCCCTTGTCACTCGACAGAGGTCGAATGGCGTAGTAGGCCCTAAAAAACATTGCACTAACATCTACTAGATAAAGCTTTTTCATAGCCATTTGTGTATCTAAAAGATGCTAGTTTGTCGATGCGAAAGGGCCCAGTGTCATTATTAAAATGGGAATATCTATCTTCTAAAGGTTTGAGTCAGAACGACTATTGATCAGCTTCTTGCAGAGTCTCTTTATGCTCTTCGACAGCCTTCTCTTCGACTATAAGGAGATCCTGATCCTTCATAATGATTTCAGCAATTAATGCATTGGTCATATGATCCGCATGTTTTTCGGCCATGAGTGCAACACCTTCAAGGCTTTGAATCTCGGATGCATTAGGCTCAACTTCAGAGTTCTCTATCTGGGCGATTCGCTCACACGGAATACTTAGGCGTCGTGATAAATCAGAGCGACTCCAACCCATTCGGTTGCGCAAACGTCGCACTTTTAGTCCAGCCCATGCCATTTGCTACTCCTTAAATGCAGAAAACATGAAATCTAATAGAAATCGATGTGTTATTTCAATAAAAAAATAAAATAATTCGAATTTGAAGTGCACTATTAAATCCATTAAAAGGAATAATTAATCAATAATTTCAATTACTTGCAGCAATCACCCAGGAAACTTAGACCTAAGATTCTGCCTGAAATTTCAATTTTTTATTAGTCAGAAAACACAAAAAGTAGGTCCCCTTCTTCTACCAAGTCCAATTGATTTCGGGCTTTCCTTTCAATGAATTTTGGATGCTTAGCCTCTCGAATTTGCATTTTCAACTTCTTTGTCTGGGACTGAAGTTCCGCAATGTTCTTCTCTAAGTTTTCCTTCTGATGGTATAGGGACAATATTTGAAAAATTTTACCCTCAATGATTAGCCCCATAAAGAGAATAGCAAAGCAGATCCAAAGTACTTTCTTGGGCTTCGATAATAGATCCAATACCTTATTGATTGCGGATTCCATAGTCCAATTTTAATACCTCGAAAGACCAATGTTAAACTAGAACTCGGTAGGTCCAGGCAGTAAATCAAAAATAAAATATGTATAATAACTTAGATAAGCTGCCGATACTTACCTATGTCGAGGTTAAAGTCAGTGAATCTAAAATTGATACATGCAGTTTTCGTTCTTGGGTTTCTAGGAATTTGGCTAATCCTTGTCTCAAATCTCAATGTCACTGAGCTCTATCAACAGAATTGGCCTATAGCTTTAACAATGCTTTTGGGGTCATTTATCGCTGGTTCAACGTGCGCAGGAGGAGGAGCTGTTGCCTTTCCGGTAATGACACTATTCCTCGGCTTTTCGACGATCGTCGCAAGGGATTTTTCTCTATTCATTCAGTCCGTTGGAATGATTTCTGCTAGCATCTATATTTTTACTCGCCGAATACCTGTTGATATTAAAGTACTTGGCCCTTCAACCTTAATTGCGAGTACTTCGGCAGTTCTTGGTGTCATGATTTCTCAAGTGTTAGAGCCGAGTTTCGTAAAGATTTTCTATTTGAGCTTAGGATTTAGCTTTAGCTTTATCTTTCTTTTTGTCGAATTTAAGCTAAACAATTCGAATGGCTCTGGCAAGGAGTCGAATCTCTCAGAAAGCAAAAAAACCCACTTTGTCGTATGTATTTTAGGAGGGTTCGTTTCGGGAATCGTAGGATCAGGAATCGATTTTTTTCTTTTTGCATATTTGATTCTCTTGAAAAAACAGAATATTAAAATTTCAACTCCCACTTCAGTCATAGTGATGGCGGCAGTCTCTTTAGTAATAAGTATATTGCGAATCAGTGTTCTCACAGAAGGGCTCACACTACAAACCTATCACCTTTGGTTGACAGCAAGTCCAATCGTTCTTTTCGGCGCTCCTCTCGGCGTCTTTTTCGCAAAGGTGATTCACTCGACAGTACTAACAGCATTAATCGTTGGCGCTTTAACAATGCAATATATCTTTGGATTGTTCACCCTACCACTAAACTCTAAAATCATACTATTTTCTCTAGGAACAATTCTTCTCTCAATCTATTGCTTTAAAAAACTCCACAAACCGTACCAAGCTAAAACTAACAATGTTACGGACCTCGCCCAAGGCTCAAAAGAGAAGGAAAAACGGCTTCTCGCGGGCTAATTAACTCCTATACAAATCTTAATTAATCTCTTTCGTTTTCCGATATTTAAGTAGGTTCAATCCCAGGAGTTAAGAAGATGGAAGTGAAAGAGCGCCTTCAAAAAGTCTTTTCTGATACATTTCGACTCAAAAACGTATCAGACATAGATCGGCTAGAGCCAGATGAAATCCCAGAATGGGATTCACTGGGGCACGAATACCTTATGACTAAAGTTGCAGAAGAATTTAAAATTGAAATTAGTACCGAAGCTTCTTCCAACCTTACTAATTTCAGAGAAATCCTAGACTACATCGGGAAACAGCAGGTCCAATGAAAAACGTTGTCTCATCTTGGATAGACCGTAATTTAGCCAATAGAGACATCTTTTTAATCGAGGATGGCGAACAATATAGCTATTTCGAAGCCATAGATTCAATTAGAAAATTTGCAGGCCTCTTAAGTTCTCGAGGCATTCAACCGGAAGATAGAGTTATACTTTTACTTCGAAATTCTATTTCTTTCGTTTATTGTTATCTTGGAGCAATATATTCGGGCGCAACAGTCGTCCCATTATCAATTCAGTCAGATCCTGATAAAGTCAATCAAGTTATTCGGGAAACAAGTGCACGCCTCCTCATAGTTGAAGATCGACTTTTAGACAATTTTGATTTCGACAAAAAAAGAACCCTAGGCCTCTCCGATATTCAGTCTGCTCTTTCTTCGCAAAAACCCCTCGACACACCAAGCGTTCCTAGAAACGGTTGCGCCTCCATAATGTTCACCTCAGGGTCAACGGGGCAAGCGAAAGGGGTTCTTGTTAGTCACACCAACATACTAACAAATACTGAAGACATTGTTAAAACTCTAAAAATAAGCAATAAAGATCGTGCTCACCTAGTACTTCCATTGTCTTATTGTTTTGGCGCTTCTGTTTTGCATAGTATATTTAGCGTCGGAGCATCAATCGTAATCGACAATCGCTTTATGTTTCCTCAAAAGACACTCAAACTCATGGTTCAACATGATTCTACAATTTTCGCAGGTGTTCCAAGCCACTACCTAAGTATTTTAAATAATACTTCGGCCGCAGAAATGACATTTCCTAAACTTCGCCTTCTTCAGCAGGCGGGAGGCCCCCTTTCTCCTGATAAAATCGAGGACTTAAAACGAATCTTCAGTAATTCAGCTTTTGCTGTGATGTATGGGCAGACTGAAGCGACAGCTCGAATCACAATTCTCCCTCCGGACATGCTAAAGGACAAAATAGGGTCCGTGGGCAAAGCTTTGGATTCGGTAGAAATATTTGCCATTGATGAAGAAGGCAATCCATTAGGACCCGATAGTGTAGGTGAAATCTGCGCCAAAGGCCAAAGCATTTGTGACCACTACCTAATTAATGGAAAAATAGAAGAAAGAGAATCTTCGTACTTAAAGACTGGAGATCTAGGGCATATAGACAAAGATGGTTTCTTATTTATAACCGGAAGGAAATCTCAGTTCATAAAATTAGCGGGGGTAAGAACTTCTCTTTTTGATCTCGAGACTCTTTATCAAGGTTTTGACCAGGCGGACGGTTACTATTTAGAAATTATCCCTGATCAATTAAAAGGGGAGGCAATCAAGTTGTACCTGCTCTCCAATAAAGATGCATCATGTAATGAAACGCTCGCAAAAGACGCCTGGGAATACTATCAAAGAAATTTGAAAATTGACCAAAGACCAAAGACAATTGAGGTCATCAATAAGAAGCCCCTCAATGATCGTGGAAAAGTAGACTTCAAACTTTTAAAGAAAAGTGGCTAACATGAAAACAACTGATGAATCATTTGGAATTATTAGCATCGGTACAGACTTCCCCTCTTGTGAGATGAGCATTGCTGAAATCGCAAAAAAGTATAATTACGATTTAGAATTTCTCAAACATAGTCTACAGCTCAAGACAAAGAGAGTCGCTACGAAGGACGATGAGCATCCCTCGGATATGGCTACGCGAGCTTGCAAAAATGCTCTTGAAAGCGCAAATATCTCCACAGACGAGGTAGGTTTGGTAATATACACTGGACTCAGTAGAGATTACCTTCCGGCATGGAGTGCAGCCATGGCCGTGATGAACAATCTCGAAATCGAAGGCGCACTAGGGTATGACTTGGCACTAGGCTGCGTGGGCTCTGTCATTGGACTACAAAATGCAAAAAAACATTCCTACCCGAGCCATAAACCCTATGCTCTCGTAGTCTGTGCCGAACGTTGGACCCATACTATTTCTCCTAACAAAGAAAGTCCTACAGCTTCACTCGGCCACGGCGATGGCGCAGGAGCCATTCTTCTAGGTCCCAATTCACAAAACCCTATCTCAAGCGAAGCTTATTATAAATCTTTTCCAGATTTTAACGACAAGCTGTTAATCCCAGCAGGAGGCACTGTTAATCCTCCATCTCAAGAAACAATTGAAATGAATATGCACTATAAAAAAGCTAAAAAATGGGATTTCAAGGGAGTTGTCGAACACTACGTCTCAAGCTACTCCGAAATAGTATCTGGAGCGCTAAAAAACGATAATCTAAGCTCAGAGGATATGAAATTTCTCCTGATCAATCAGGTCCCTGTGCAAATTAGATCAGCCTTGTTTAAAGAGCTCAATCTCGACGAATCTAATACCTCGACCACATTTGAGAAATTTGGGCATGTCGGTGGTGCCGACACAATTATAGCTTTAGAGAAAGCGATTGTAGAAAAGAAGATTCAGAAAGGTCATTTTGTAATAGCCTCAAGTACCTTTTCTACATTTGGAGCGATCACCGTTAACTGTAAAAAAGCTAACTCTATACGTACGCTTAAGGATCAATTGGGAGAAAAAAGTGCAGCATGAACAGGATCTTCGAAAAGACTTCTGCTTTGTACTTAAGATGATAGCTCAATGGAAGCTAGATGATTTAATTTTTTCTCACGTCGGCCTCCGCCTTGAAAATGATGTAATTCTTGTTAATCCACTCAACCGCCTGTTTTCATCTGTTCAACCAGAGGAACTCGTTAAGGTAAACAGCCAAGGTGAAGTCTTAGAGTCTAAGGCTGGTCTTGATCCGACGGGTGTAAAATTAGTTGGATCAATACTTTCAGCTAGGTCCGATATTGGCTGTGTCATTCACACCCATTCAAAAAACGCCATAACGATAGGCGCTAAAAGTAACCGTCTCATGGCTTTGTGCCAACAAGCACTGATAATTGGTCCGACAAATTTTCATCCCTATGGAGACCCGACTATAGGCCTTGATGAATCAGAAAAAGTGATAAATAGCTTAGTTGGAGCCAACAATCTCATTCTTGAACACCACGGCTTAATCACAACTGGAAAATCTCTAAAAGACACGCTATTAAGATTGTATTTCTTTGAATACGCAGCGGACTTACACATCAGAAGTCTTAGTACCGAAGGACCAACCAAGGAACTTAGCCCGGATAGTGCATTTACACCTGTCTTAGACAACCCACACTATATCGACTCCGCATGGGACGCTTTAAAGAATCGTTTTGATTCCCTACTTTAATTTAGAACTCCCCCTTTAAAACCGATATAAAAGGTATGAAAGAGAATCTAATTGGTGACAATTTCGGTATTGTCTTGAATGCACCCTATTCCATATCTTCCAAAGAAATTCACAAATACTTGGAACAGTTTGGCTGCATAGTGTTCAAGAACTGGGCAAACAATCGAGAAGATTTCAAAACTCTATCTGAGCTTCTTTCAGACAGATTTATTACCCACGGTGCGAAAGTTAGAAGAAGTGTTGATCATGAGTCTACACAAACAGTTACAAAGGGACCAGACAAAATAATTTTACATTTTGAAATGCATTACTCCCCGATCGCTCCAGATTATATGTGGTTTTACTGTGAATCGGCACCAAAGAAGGGGGGAGAAACGACTCTTGGAAATGGCAAAGAACTTTATATGAGCCTATCGAGTTCAACAAAAAGTGTACTACACGACAAGGGAATCTTATACAAAAACATTTGGGCCAAAGAAACCATAGAAAAATATTTTCCAGAGACGAAAAGGTCTTCAATAATCGAAGCACTAGACAGTCTGGGAGCTCAAGCTCAGTTTCTAGACAATGGTGAGCTGCAGTTTTTTTTCAGAACGAGTCCATTTAACAAGGACAGTCGAGGTGACTGGGTCTTCGGAAACACCATTGCAATTCATCACCAATATAAAAAGAATTTAAAACTCTTTCAAGAGCAGGATCAAACATTAAGGCATGAGGTCTGTTTTGGGGACGGCACCCAAATTCCGGACTCAATCTTTACCGAGATAGAAGAGCTCTCCGAAAAGTTTGTTATCCCTTATAAATGGCAACGGGGAGACATCATCCTAGTCGACAATCACACAGTTTTACACGGACGCAATAGCTATGATCCTAAAGAAGAGCGAGAAATATTAGTTAGAATGGGAATTAAACCATCCAATCCAGCCCATTTTCTATTTGAACCCAAAAAACTGGAGAATGCGTCATGAGAATACTAATTGCCGGCGCCGGAGGCCTCGGCTGCTACTTTGGTGGACTTCTCAAGCGTCACTCGTTCGATGTAGATTTCCTAGCACGTGGACGTCACTTAGAAGCGATTAAACGCGATGGCTTAAAAATAAAAAGTGTCCATGGTGACTTTACAATTTCTGCGGTAGAAGCTTTTTCTGATATTGATCCCGAGAAACCTCCGTATGATATTATTTTATTATCAAGTAAGACTACAGATTTAGATTCACTTTCTTGTAAACTAAAAAATTCGCTAAAGACAGAAGGAAATATTTTACATATCCAAAATGGCCTCGATGCTTATAGTACGATTTCGAAATATTTCAATCCAAACCAAGTAATAACAGGAATCGCCTACATTGTTAGCACGATTGAATCTCCCGGCACGATACTACAAAAAAGTAGTGTAAGAAAACTTCAATTTGGGAACATGGAGGGATCTGCCCCTTCAAACACATTTAAACGATTTGAAAAGGCCTGTTCTGAAAGCGAAATTGATATTCAATGGACCAGTGCAATTCAGGACCCTCTCATTGAAAAATTCATATTTATATCAGCCTTCAGTGGCTTAACCTCCTACTATAAATGTACCCTGGGTGAACTTCTCAGCGATCCAACTAGATATCATCAATTTGAGAGTTGCTTAAAAGAGACGACTGAAGTCACTCTAAAGATGAGATCTCATCCCGTAGCAGTTGATGACGTTGTTCAATCGAAAATCGAATTTTCGAAAAGCCTCGAGAGCAACCTTACATCCTCGCTCCAGGCTGATTTCGCAAATCAAAAACTTTCTGAACTCAACTCTCTGACTGGAAAAGTTGTAAAGCTAGGCGCTGAGCAATCGATACCGACACCAATAAACGACATGATCTACCAAAAGCTTCGAGAGGATGAGAATGGCTTCAAAAGAACTGGTTAATCGCAGAAAATTTATACTTGGAATGGCTGGAATACCACTTTTCTTAGCGACACCTGGTTTGTCTTTTTCAAGCGATAAGCCGGTTATGCCGTCTGGCTTCCAGTTCAAATCTGTCATAGATACATTGACGATCGACGATCACAAATTCGACACGAGAACTCTATTAGAGTCAGGTTTTTCAAGCCTCGTGGTTGATATACTTTTCAAGGTTAGGGACTATCCATCTGCAGTCAATGCTCTAAAATTGTGGAATAAAACCTTCAAGGAAGATCCACTAAGAGGCAAGATCTTAAAGTATTCCGACTTCGAAAAATCAAGGAAGGAAGGAAAATTGGGAGTAATTATTGCCTCCCAATACGCTTCTATATTGGGACCGCCTTCCTTTTCTAAGAACAATGACAACCTCGAGCGTTTAGAAGAACTTCATAGAGACGGATTACGTCTTCTAAATTTAACTCACAATGACAGAACTCTTTTAGGTGAAGGCTATTGGGAAGATACCGACACCGGATTAAGTCGTCTCGGCGTTGAAGTCGTTAAGAGAATGAACGAACTTGGAATGATTGTAGACATTTCTCACTGCAGTGACAAAACGACTAATCAAACCATAGAAGTATCAGAAAAACCTTGCATCATAAGTCACTCCGCCTGCCGAAGCCTTCGCAATTTCGAACGAAATAAAACTGATGATCAAATAAGGGCACTTACAAAAAAAGGCGGACTTTTTTGCATCTACAATATCTCACATTGGCTAACTGACAAGAATCCGGCAAAAATAGAACACCTCATTGATCATATTGATCATGTCATTAAACTGAGTGGTGAGGACCACGTTGGATTTGGAAGTGATGGAAGGGCCGTAGAAGAGCCAAACAAACCGAAAAAATTAAGATGGTTTAAAAATATCGTGATCGAAAGAAGATTCCCTAATCATGATAGTACGCCAAAACATTTTCGAATCGAAGAACTAGACTCTCCTCTTCGAATGCAAAGACTTGCAGAAGCTTTACAAAAGAGAGGTTACAAGGCAAGAGTGATTGACAAAATTCTTGGACGGAATTTTGAAACGCTATTTAAAGAAGTTATTGGATGAAAATTCTTAAAGAATTCGGAAATATTTTTCAACTCGACCTGCGGTCCCTCGCAGCAATGCGAATTCTCCTGGGGCTCTGCACGCTCTATGACTTTTCGTATAGATTGACAGATTTAATAGGCCACTATACGGACAAAGGCGCTTTGCCAACAAAGCTTTCTTCTATGATCGTTCCAAACGACTTTATGGCCCTTGGAATATCCGAACACGCAGGAACATTCTCGCTCTATTATTTTTCAGGAGAGCTCTGGTGGTCTCTGACCCTACTCCTCATTTCTATCTTAGTCGCTACACTGTACACAATTGGCTGGAGAGTTCGTTGGATAAATATTCTTTTGTTCATATTAGTTCTCTCTGTTCAAAACAGAAATATATTACAGTTTTACCCTGGAGATTACTTATTAAGAAGTTTACTTTTACTTAGTATATTCCTGCCAATAGGTTGTTTTTTTTCAGTTGATTCTAAAAGGTATAATCTAGAGGCAGAGAAAAACTACGTTTCACAAATCTATCCAGGCTTCGCCTTTGTCTTCTTCATGTTTGCATTCTTTGTTATGGCAGGACTTTCCAAAACCGGTTCGTCGTGGAGCGACGGCTCAGCGGTTCACTATATTATGATTCGGAAAAGGTTTAGTACTGGTCTAGGTGACTGGATGATAGCCTATCCTCTACTAATGGAAATATTAACTCATGCCTCACTTTGGTTTGAACGACTAGGCCCTCTTCTTCTATTAGTTCCTGTTCAAAATTGGCTATTTCGCACTATGGGAATCATTGGTCTGGGCGGGCTATTGCTTGGGTTCGGAATATTTCTTAACATTCATATTCTTCCCTTTATTGGCATCGCCGGACTCGCGGCACTTATTCCTTCAGAAGTTTGGGAATTGCTTCGAAAGAAACAAGCCTCATGGAAATTTGATATCAACTCCAAAACTTTTGTAGAAAAGGCAAGGTGGCATAGAGTATTTAGTTACTCTTTACTTACAATATTTATACTGTTGTTTTCACTAACTGAATACAACAGATCGACACGATTCTACCCAGATAAAGAAGCAATACAAATACCTGATCCAATAGTTAAGGTGTCTCGGCTATTCCGCATAGCCAACCCGTGGAGAATGTTTCCCGACACCAAAAAACTAAGTGATGGTTGGCTCATTGTTGAGGGAATAACACAGTCGGGTCGCGTTGTAGACATTCTAACCTCAAAAGACGTGACAGAATCCATGCCTTCTAATTTCACAGAGGCCTATGGAGGCTTTAGGTGGAGAAGGTACCTTAGAATGATATTGCTAACTAAATGGGGAAGAAGCCAAGAAATTCTTTTGAAGAATTTAGGGTCGTATCATTGCAGAAACTGGAATGAGAAAAATAAAGAAGACAAAGTAACTGAAATAAAATACATATTGATGAAAATTGAGTCTTATCCGCCGGGTGGTAGTCCATCTCCACCTGTCCGAGAAGAAGTCAGTCAGTTAGCCTGCAAGGTCTAACAGTAATATACTAAGCAGATTCCTTTTTTAGTTTCCACGGAAATTCAGATAGGTATTTCTTTAGAATTGGCAAGAAATCCTCTAGCGGCTTCTCTTTATAGGCTGGGTCAAAGGATGATTGATCCCAGAAGCCAAACTTTTTCGCCGTTTCAAACCAAGACTCATTCTTGTGTCTTAAATACTCCTTATCGTCCTTACCAATGATCGAGTAATAGTATTGACCCTGAAAATCTTGGTGATATTTAAGGATGTTGTAATTATCAGAAGAGATGAACGGCTTTAGCACTTCTGCGATTATAGCCCCGTGATTCGCTGTCGTCATAACTTTACCCACATCATGCAGTAAAGCACACAATACCAGCTCGTCGTCTGAACCATCTTCTAAGGCTCTTGTAGCCATCTGTAACGAGTGCCTGAATTGATTTATGGCAAACCCATGATCACAGCCCTCTAACTTGTGCAAAAACTGTATCATTCTTAGAGGCATCTCGGATTGATACTCCGAAACTTCTTTATAAATTCTTTCCCAATCAGATGGCTTTGCTTCTGTCATTTTTTTGAACATACTTATCTATCGACATTCAACTGAAGTGACTAAAGAGATAAGGAAACTCTGGTCTTTATTGAGAGAAAATGTAATCTATTATTTGCTTTCTAACCTTCTCATCTGACTCACCTGAATAGGGCATTCTACCTCCAGGCACTACACTTTGAGGCGATTCTATATATTTATCCAAATTGGATCGCGTCCACCGAATACTACTTCTTTTCATGGCGCTAGAATAACGAAATCCAGTCTGCTTCCCAGCTTGTTTATCCTTAATTTTGTAAAGACTTGGGCCTAAACCATGAACACCTTTTTCAAGACTGTGACATGAGGCACATTGAATAAATTGTTTCTCGCTTGCAAAACCGACCATAGAAAAAAGCAAACAAAAGGTAGCTACTAAATATTTCAAATCAAAGCTCCTGGTTTTCTTAAATATTTCTCCTTTACACCTTTAGCAACAAAGTAACTTAAGGCCCCTAATGGAAGAGTCGGATTGTAACCAGTATTTTGTGGAAATGCGCTTGCCCCCAGTACAAATAAATTCGGGAAATCCCAGCTTTGACAGTATTTATTTACTACACTATCTGCAGGAGAGGTTCCCATTATTGCGCCCCCCGTATTATGAGTCGATTGATAAGGGACTATGTTGTAATTATTCGAGAGCTTCTTGGGTCCAGCCGTGTGTGTTGGATTCATCTCTTTAATTATTTTTTTGAGTCGAACCTGCAAAAACTCCATCATATTCCGATCATTATCTGTGAAATCAAAAGTCATGCGCATTAATTTTTGACCAAAGATGTTCTTATAGGTTGGATCCAAGCTTAAGTAATTTGATCGCGATGGATAATTGGATCCATGAATGATTAAAAGTGTATTTCTGTTATACCACTTTTGAACAGCCTCTTTCCATTCAGTCCCGTATTTTGGTGTACCCGGCGGAACAGGATGGGTCGAGATGGGCCGGGCCCCCATTGATAGGTTTGCTATAAAACCACCACCCAGAAAGTTGAGGCGACTATGATCAAAGTTTTCGCTATTAAAGTTGTCGACGACAGAACCGAGTGCACCAGCTCCCATGAATGTGTTTAACTCCTTCTTATCAAAAAAGAGTCTTGCGCCTGCCATTACTTGATAGCAGTAGTTTTTTCCGACGAGCCCATCTCCAGTTTTAGGGTCGTATGCTTCCCCAATTCCAGAATTTAGAAGGAGATGAACATTATTGAGTGTCCAGGCACACAAAAATACCGTTTCAGCTGGCTGGAAATATTCTTCGCCAGACTGCATATTGGTATAATAAACGCCTTCAATTCGATTGCCCTTCTTGCCTTTTTTCAACCGAGTGACCCACGAATGAGTTTTTAAAACAAAATCCTTATCACTAAGCGGCCTTTTTAGCACAGTGATATTTGGGCTCGCCTTTGCATTTGATTCACAAGCAAATAATTCACAATGACCACAGTATTGGCATTGACCAAACACATCACCATATTGATTTTTATATGGTTCCGAACAGTTTGCAGCTGGCATTGGGTACGGATTATATCCCAGTGAACGACTTGCTTTATTAAATAGATCATTAGATAGACTTGTTTTTAAGGGAGGAAGTGGGTAGTCCTTCGATCGAGGTGCTTCAAATGGATTACCACCAGGCACTATTTTGCCCTTTAAATTTCCAGCTTTACCGGATACACCGCAAAGTTGCTCAAACTCTGAATAGTGTTTTTCTAGTTCACTATAAGATTGAGGCCAATCGCGAAGGTCCATATCACTAGGAATTCGACTCTTCCCATAACGATTTGAGATTACGCTTCTCAACTCATGATCTGCTTGAGTATTTCTAAAACTCATCCCATTCCAATGTAAGCCGGCACCACCAAGACCTTCTCCAGGCAAGAAGGAACCTAAGTTTCTCATAGGCAACGCTCGTTCATTTGACTTATTTCTAAAAGTAATAGTCTCTCGGGCCAAGTTTTGTTGAAGCTCTCTTCTTTGTTGGAATTTGAGTTCATCTCTTACAAAGGGAATCACAAATTCCTTCTCAGGCACACGCATAGCCCCCCGTTCGAGACCTACAACTTTCAAGCCCTTTCCCGATAGTTCTTGCGCAATCAAACCACCTGTCCATCCCATTCCCACAATGACAACGTCAACCTTCTTAAGTTTTTTCATGCTGTTCTCAATCTATATCTTCGATACTGTAAATTGGAGCCGAATACTTTTTACCTTTGAACTTTTTAATTGCCTGAGAGTAAAGAGCAAGGACTCCTGGATAACCAATCATTTTCCAAGAAACCTTATTTTTGTTCCCAAAATAGACTGGGTCTGCAAAGAACCCCTCTTTGGTGTTTTGTAGAATTAATTTCGAAAAATCCGTCATTAGTTCACTGTCTTTTAAAAGGCGATTTGAATGGATTCGATCAACAACTCTTTGCTGATTTTTGACACCGATCATATCAAAAGGCAGGTTGTACTTTTTCTGACAGTACTCGTTTATCTGTTGAATAGACTTCCTATATATTTCACTCGGTGTAAACGGTTTTTGATAACCCTGTGAGGGACTTCCAGTATAAAATGGACCTTGTAAGTAGGTCCGAGATGCAACCCCGAAACTTCCTGATAACTGACGATCAATAAAATTGGCTACGCCACAACTTGAGGCTGATGGACTGAACCTATCGGCTGGAATTAGAATGTCTACGTATGATTTTACAAACGCAGCTTCTTCAGCAGTAAAGAAGACAAAGCCCATTTCAACAGGCTCAATCATTGCCTTTTCTTCTGAAGACGAATTTTTCGAACCTAACAAAATTGAAGTTAATCCTGTTAGTCCAGCTAACTTAAATAGCTCTCTCCGATTAAAAATAGATTTTAGATCCACAATGCTCCCCTTCAAATACAATAGTAATTGAAGGGAGTATTGAAGTATAGTGCTGGCAATTTGCTCTACTTAAGCCTTGATATTTTTTATTATCAAATACTAAAGGCGGAACAGGTAGCTATTGTATCCAAGATATCCAGTTGCCTTTTTTTCAGAAAGCTCGCAACCGGCTTCAGTAAACATAGAAATCCATTCTTCATCACCCAGTATTCGTCCGTTACCAATCAAATGATGAATTAGGATATTAGAATGCGCATAAAGCCAAAGAGTTTCTGTAAATCGACTCTTATCTTCGAGGGTAGGGAGCGGTTGCTCAAGCACGAGAACATAACTTCCTTTAAATGAACTACTAAGAGCTCCTAACCACTGCACCACCTTCTCAGACCCTGCGGCCATAAACTCGTGAAAGTGAAGAGAAAAAAACAATGACGCACCAGAGTCTTTAGGAACTTGAACACTCCATTTGTCCAGGTCAAAAAGGTCAGAATGAATCCAAGAAACACTTTCAGAAGACTCAGCTTCTAATCTAGTCTTTTCCATATTAATGGTTTCTAAATTTCTATCTAATCCAAATATTGAGAGATGCGAATAGTCCCTTACCAAGGGCTCAATCAAACCCGAATTTGTTCCGATCTCAATCAAATTTTGAGGACGTACCTTTTCAATCGCAGATTTAATACTCGGATAAAAGTTTCCCGAAAGCTTAAACAGAGCATCTTCAGCAAATTTTCCTTCTCTATGTAGGTTTTCACCATAGACAGCCTCACCAGTCATCATTCCGGATAAGTTACTCCAAACGGGGCCATAGCACCCCACTCTCACATCGAAGAAATTAACGGTCGGTCGCTCAGATTCATTATCTCGACGATATCTATCAAAAACCTCTTTGCCAAACTTTGATATTTTAAATTTTCCATTTTCTTCGTCTGTTATCTCTTCTACAGCCGAAATATAGCTTAACAAAACACCCAAGATTTTTTCATTCAAATTTAATCGCTGAGCAAGATCGCCGGCAGCTAGAGGACCATTGACGTATAGTTCTCCAAAAACCTCAACTTGGTTAAGATGAAACAATACTTGTGCAGCGACATAGTCTGTTGCCCTTCGGTGAAACCATTCTTGAGGCGTCATAAAAACTTCCTTTTTAATACTTTCTCAACTATGCAACATTTTTAGAAACATAAGCGGAATCATTTTTATGCTGATTTTTCTGTGCTTCGAACATCTCACTTAATGTCTGCTTCTCATTCCAACACGTTTTAAAGCTTCTAGAAAATACATCTTTATCAAATTCAATACCGTCAATGGCACACATCCTACTGATCACGTTTATACAAAACGCCCTATAGGTCTCTCGGTCAACTTCCTTTTCAACATCTAAGTCCCTTTTTTTATAGGTCTTAGATGCTATTGACTCCCGCTCTTCCCAAAAATGAGGATCGTGGTATTGACCCTTGTTATTCGCAAAATACAGGTCTCTTTCATCTAAAAAACTCACAAACTCATTTGAAAGGCTAACTAATTGAGTGGACAAACCAGCTTTGAGGTTTTCCTCTATAGACATTTCTAAAGAACAAGAACACCCATCCTTGTGGTCGTTAGCAATATCCTTGAGGACCTTCAAATCCGTTATACAGTTCGGCAGTTGTTTATTAAAGTATCCCGACAAACCTGCTCCGAAAAAATTTGGCCACACATCAAATGAACCATAAAGATCGTAATTACTAAGATTTCTAAAGTGAACCTCATAGAGAGTTTTCATATAAAGGTTAAAATGTTTCTCTTGACTCTCCAAAAGCTTGGAATCTTTTTTAATATCGGATCGTATCATTTCTTCAATGAGACGATTGTTCTCCGAATAAATTCTACTCGTTCCCGACCCCATGACGTCCACGAAAATCCCCGACATTCCGGTTAAGAACCATTTATCTTTGGCCGAAAAAAACTGCTTCGAACATCGAGGTAGCTTATGCATACTTTGAAAATCAAGAATTTCTGAGTTCTCACCTAGCAATTCATCAATGCACTTGTGGGATCTTAAGAACTCTTCAAATTGTCCCTGATTCCTAATCTTAAAATTAGTAGAGTCGACGCTTCCCTCGATACCAATACTAACAGTGTCATCCGTCACCGGAATAAGCCACATCCAGTACCCTCGATACATGAAATGATTTGTCGAATTATATCGGCTTGTATAGTTGACCCGACTTCTCCAATCATCATCCCCCATACTGTCTATCCAATTGCAACCCTTTATTCTAGACCAATACGAGAAGGAGTTGTTACGCTCTTCACGATCTACTAAATTCAGAGTCTTTGCTAGCGGTGACATTCTTCCCGCAGCATCGATTAGGTACTTGCACTGAATTGTTCCGATACTAGTTTCAACAGAGTGCCCATTCTCACCGTCTATGATGATTTTATCTCCACCCGACAACACCTTTACACCCAAACGAACGTCTACACCTAGTTCCTTATTCGACTGAATCATATATTCATCAAAAACTTTTCTATCTAGATTTCTCGCTGGTATTGAATGGTAGGAGGAACGGCCAAACTCGGACATTTCTGAAAGACTGAGATTTTTTTCTTCTGAATCAAAGAACATCCTAAGTCCATGCTTAGTAATAAAGTTTTTCTCGATAAAGGGTCCTAGTCCAAGGACTCTAGTCATATAATCTTCCCAGGCCTCGACTGTGGATTCTCCAACCCATCTATCAAACTCAGTTTTCCGTTCAATATTCAGAATGCTAAGGTCCGGGAAGGTAAGCTTTAACTGTCTCGCCAAGCAACTTCCACTCTGGCTAGCACCTATGATTAAAATATCTGTCTTGAGGTTTTGATCCTCACCCATTAGATCGCTCCTTAAATAAACGTTCCGCAACTAGCTTAAAGTATTATCGGATTCAAGATTCTAAGAGCTGAGAAAAAAGGAATAAATTCTCATTTTGATAAACCTAGAATCTCAATAGACTTTTATTGTTTCCTAATTCGAATCAAATAGACTGATGAAAGAACCAGTAGAGAAGAGAAAATATGGCCCAAAGCTATCTTCTCATCCGCAACCAAATATCCCAAAACCATGGCAATGGGAGTGCTAGCATACAAATACAGTAGCCCCTCAGAACTCCCTGACAATTTCATTATCCAAAGGTGAGCAATCTGTCCAAAGAATCCATGGAACACCACTAAAAAAACCAGTGCTACCCAAGCATTTAAGGAAATCGCAGATAAAACCCGCATATCTTCACCAATGAAAAAAGAAATTGCAAACAAAAGAATGCCACTAAAAATGAGTTCAAACCCCAATACGTAAAAAGGAGACTCTGAGGCTTCTTTGGTAATTAAAGAACCCGCCGTTGAGCTTATCGCTCCTATAACAGCAATTATCAAAGCCCATATTGGCAAAGAAAATTCAGCCGTAGGAATCGAAATATAGGAGATACCCACAATTCCAACAAAAAGGCCCACAACTTGAGCTCGACTTGGGTATTTTTTTCCTACGATAAACTGAATTAAAAATGACCACAAGGGAATCGAAGCGACCACAACTGCGAGTAAACTTGACGAGAGCGGGATCACTGCAAAGGAGAAGCAAACGAAGGGAATTGATCTCCTTAGAAGCGACACTACTACGATTCTAAATTTGTCCTTAATAGAAAAGTGAACATCTTCGACAAAGAATAAAAAAACTAGGACTAATATTCCGGCCGAGATTCCACGAATACCGTTCAGAAAAAAAGGAGGGATTTCGGTTA
Source organism: Bdellovibrionia bacterium (assembly GCA_030424665.1). Taxonomy (GTDB): domain Bacteria; phylum Bdellovibrionota; class Bdellovibrionia; order Bdellovibrionales; family JAGQZY01; genus JAUHWN01. The sequence goes on from JAUHWN010000013.1 coordinate 27,596, forward strand.
CGGCAATTTTAAGAGCAAGAAATGTGCTTCCGGCTAAAACCGAAATTAAACAGAAGACGTAGGCTTCAGTAAGAGTAAAGCCCTTCTTCAAAACTGAATTTCCGCTCCCCACTGAAAATCAAATTCACTGGCAATCCGTGGAAGGTAGATTTTATTTAGAGCATTCCTGATACTTATTTTATCATGCTTAGATATCTCCAAACACGCTTGTGTCGATTTAAATATTCCCAGCTTTATATTTTTCCAAAGTTTTTCTGGGTCTATTTGATCACCCGAACCCATTTGACTACAAACCATTGCTGCGCTCGAACTACTTGCGATTATGTCTGGAACCACCACTACTGATCTCTCAAATAATTCATCTCTAGCATCCAATTTCAATCCAAAATTCGACCCTTCAATAATATAGTTTGCTTTTATATTCTTCGCGACCTGTCCATCAACAGTATTAGATCCGGCCGCCAAAACCAAAACATCACATTCCGTTGTTAGAAGGGACTGACTTGGTTCGATAGCACTTCCCTCAAAACATTTAACATCGATTTTCCCGTTTTGAATTCCTTTCTCGACGTCTTCTCTCTTCAACCCACTATTGTTTGAAACGCTATTCTCAATATCACTCATGCCAACAACGGTAGCTCCACATTCTTGAAACCTGAAAAAAGCCCCTCTGCCTACCGCCCCGGCACCTTGAATAGCGACTCTTACCCCTTTAAGGTCCTCTCTACCAGTCGCTGCTAAAGTCGTATACATTACGCCTAAGGCTGTCATATTTGGTAGGTACCCCTTTAATCCGTTTAGGAACTCTGGCAATACACTTTTAGGAAAATTCCTCTGCACAGGAGCTAGCTGCCTAGATCCCAATCCCTTATAAATCATCGCAATTCGATCGTTTGTTGCACCTAGATCTTTTCCTATTATTATAGATTTATCGAGTATACCCCGAGCGCTTTGACCGAATCGATAAAGAATGTCATCAATTTCCATTCCTCCTGCATTAGCAATGACTCCTCCTTTGGAACCACCGATTGGTAGGCCATGAATAAACAGCTTCTTAGTCATTGTATGAGCCAGCTCTTGCACCTCTTCTTTCTTGAGGTCGTTCAATATACGACAACCGCCGAAGGACAGCTCGTTGCGAAAAGAATCAACAACAATAAATCCTAATAGCACTCCATCACTTTTTATTTCTAAAACTTTTTGTTTCTCGTACACCTAATACCCCTTTTAAAAGGCCAACCAACAAATCTAAACGACATTCAATTCAAAAGGCTCCACCCTTGAGAAAAAACATATTCCAATACGCTTCATTCAGTAAAACTATTTTTTTCTTTTTGACTGAGACTCGATATAAGACCTTATTCTCTGCTCAAGCGGCAACAAAAATGCAAAGTAACTTGAACTCTCAAAATCTGGGCTGTAAACGACTTTCTCGTGTTCTATGTCAGAAAACGACTGCACCGTAAAACTACTGCCTAAATCAAAGTCTGTCGCTATTGATACGAGGTGAAAGTGTTCGTCTCCCGAACTTTCACTATAATAGGGACAATAGAAACTCGTCGCAAAATGCTTATCACCAAAAAAACCATTAATCATGTTAAACTGATCAACGAGCCAAACAGGACTATTAATAAAATTTAGAGCTCTTTCGCAATCACGGAGGGCTTTAATAAGCTTTCTAACTCCTACCGAGTTAATATGCCCCACTCTTTCAAAAGAGGTCGTAATAATATGATCTTCACCCTTATCTAGACTCTCAATTGATTTTTTGAATTCCGCGTTGAAAGTCTCGGCAGGAGGAATTTCGGTCAAATCACCTACGAAATAGAGAATATCATTTTCAATAGTAAACATATCGACTCACATTCAGCACATTCAACTTGCGTCTAAAGTAACTCATTCAACCTCGTCTCAATTGACTAATTATAACCTCAAAATAGCTTTCGGGATTTACATCAATCTCCCAATCCGAAGCCCTTTCGTCCGTCGCATAGTCAAATAGAAGGTTAAGATTTCCTGAGCCATCATCTTCAACGTCATTAATACTTACCAGTAGTTCCTTTTCCTCTTGTAATTCCTCGGAGTACAGTGGAACTTTAAACGATTCTATTTCGCAATTATCTGTGACGAGAGAAGAAATCATCGCAACCTGACTTAGAAACTGTACAGAAACGTTGATCAAAGTAATTTTTTTGGCACCACATTCATTAACCCACTTTATCCAAGCCGCAATGCCATTTGAATTCATATAGAGGTGCCTAGAAAAGTCTATAACGACAGATTTTTGCTCTTCATCTAAAATCGGAAAAGCAATAGACTCATTTATCGTTTGAGGTATTTGATAGGACATATCCCTATCTTAGATCTCAAAGTTAACTTGGTACAGAGATAAGACCCTTCTTAGACTAAGATTTAGTTAAATTTTAACAAAACAGAAACCTCAATTTGACACCCAAAACCCATCAGAACCCTTCAAACTATAGTGATATCGAGAGTGTTTATCCCAACAAAAGTCTAAAATAAATACAGTTGCAATTTTAACAATTCTTAAAATGAGCATTCAAATATGAGAAAGTGCAAAATTCTTATGACTTTGCCATGACTTTTATACTGATTATACCGTTACGTATTTTGAGAAGTGAGGTTGATCAATGGCGTTTAAACATGTGCAAAAATTTGGCGGCTCAAGTCTAGGGAGCGCAGACAGAATTTCAAATCTAATTGACCGACTCGACCTAAAACCCAAAGAACGATCTATAATAGTAGTTTCAGCATTCGCTAAGGTGACTGACCTATTGGAGTCATCAATTAAAGAGTCATTGGATGGAAGAAACTTTGAAAGCACTTTGGGACAGATATTAGTAATCCACAGAGATGTCATAGAAGCACTTTGCCCAGGCAATTTAAGTTTAATTAAAACAATCGAGGACGACACCAAAAGAATTGGACAGTTCCTTAGTGTAGCGCGGACCATTAATTTCACAAGTCATCCCCTTTACTCTTTCGTCATTGGCCATGGCGAAGAATGGTCTGGTCGAGTATTCAACTCTATTCTCAAAGAACGAGGAATTCAATCCAAGTATCTGAATGCCAGAGAGTTTTTGACCCTTGAGGAATCCATGGATACCTCTCGAGTCAACTGGGAAGAAAGTAGGAAGAAGTTTGAAAATTTAGTAGAGTTTACCGATGCCGATTACCTTGTGACGACTGGTTTTATCGCAATGAATTCAAGCCTAAGGCCGACGACACTTGGAAGAAATGGAAGTGATTTTTCAGCTGCCATAATTGCGAACCTCGTGGATGCAAACAGCCTGTGTATTTGGACCGATGTCGATGGTGTTTATAGTACAGACCCAAGAATCGTAAAAGATGCTTTTAGAATCGAAAAGCTGAGTTACGAAGAGGCACTTTGCATGGCACACCTTGGAGCAAAGGTTATACATCCCAAAACTATGCTCCCACTTAAAAATAAAGGCGTTCCCATTGAAATAAGAAGTGCTCTGTCTAAAAATTCGAGTGGAACAAAAATTCACCTGGAAAGCCTTGGTCAGTCAAGGGCAGCATCAGTTTCGATTTTAAAAGACCTTGTAGAAGTCACTTTTTCTCTAAGACCAGGCTTCAAAATTGAACTCCTCTTGGCAAATGTATTCGGCGCATGTCGTCGACTGCAAATTAGTACAAAAGCAATAAGCCTCGATCCAGAAAAGAGCAGTTTAGTTGCTGTGTTTGATAAAGATGAATGGAGAAAATTTGATGATGAGCTAGGAGAAAATTTCAACTTTCATCAATCGGCAAAATCCATTTTAACCCGTGGCGATGTTTGCCTTCTCAGCCTTGTTGGAAAAGACCTTCCTACAAGATACGAAACAGTCAGTAAGTTTATGCGCGAGTGCGAATCACGAAATTTACTTGTAAAGCCTTTCGACACCGATGGCTTGCACAATTCTTTTCTTATCAACGAGTCCGACTCCAACCAATTAGTAACCTTACTTCATAATCACCTCCCAAGTAATTCAAAAACTGTCGCAGTTGGAATTCTCGGCCCCGGTAATGTCGGCTCAAATCTAATAAGAGATATCAATCGGATCAAATCGGAGTTTCAAAATAAATTCGGACAATCTATTTCAATTGTTTTAGTTTCAGATTCTAAAGAAATGCTTTTCAAGGACAATATCGATCTCTTAGAGTGGAGAGAAAAACGAAAATCTGAAACTAAACCAGCCGATATAAATGAATTCTTGAAACTCATGAGCGACCTTCCGTACGAACATAAGGTTGTTTTTGACTGTACTGCATCGAATACAATCGGTGATTTCTACCAAGAATTTATCGACAATGGAATCGCCTTAATTACCGCCAATAAAAACCCCCTCGTCTCAGATCACGCAAATCTGATTCAGGATAACTACAATACAGACATGCTTATGTACGAAGCTACTGTGGGAGCGGCCCTCCCTATTATTTCCACTATTTCCAACTTAAGAGACTCACTTGATGAAATTACCGCGATAGAAGGTGTATTCTCAGGAAGTCTTTCTTATATATTCAATAGTATTTTTGGTCCAGATCGGCTCTCTGTTAGCGAGGCGGTCAGAAGCGCTATGGATAAGGGAATGACAGAACCAGATCCTAGAGATGATCTTTCTGGTCACGATGTAGCTAGGAAGGTATTAATACTTGCGCGAACCTTGGGTTATGACCTCCAAATGAGTGACGTCAATATTGAAGCCTTACTCACGAATCGACTAGCAGATTTAAGTAAAAATGAATTTATCGATTCTCTACACGAACTCGATCTCGAGTTTGAAGGAATTATAAACAAAACTAGAGACAATAAACAAATTTTGAGCTTCGTTGGAAGTTTTTCAAATGAGTCTGGCCTTAAATGCGGCGTAAAGAGTGTTGATTCAAATCATATTTACAAACAACTTGATGGGCCAGATAACGTCTTTATTATTGAGTCAAAACGGTTTAGCGCAAATCCCTTACTAATAAAAGGACCGGGTGCCGGCCCACATGTCACTTCACAAGCACTTGTATCAGATTTATCTAGATGGGCTGAGAAAAAAATCGGATCTAAACATCAATCTAGAAAACAAATCAAAAAGATTTACCACACCTATCCATCTGTAGAAAAGAAGGCGGCATAGCAAAACTATGCTATTTAGGACTATAAGAACTCAAGGTCAGATTGAAACTAGAGCTCGATCTAAATCTGTTATAATGTCCTCAACATCCTCTATACCAACCGACAAACGACAGAGCGTGTCTGTCAGACCACGACTCAATCGAGTTTCCTTAGGAACGTCAAGATGGGTCATGGATGCCGGGTGAGTGATCATTGTTTCAGTACCACCTAAAGATTCAGCTAACATACAAAATTTGAGCTTATTGATGAACTCCTTTGTTTTTTCGTAACTCGTTTCCAGCTCAAAGCTCAACATACCACCAAAGTTCTTCATCTGCTCCTTAGCGATACTGTGTTGTTCGTGACTGGGTAGCCCCGGATAAATTACTCTCTTCACTTTTTTGTTTTCAGCTAAATACTGTGCAACTTTCATTGCATTTATGCAGTGTCTCTCCATTCGAAGCTCTAGTGTTTTTACACCCAAAAGAGTTAAGTAACAATCAAAGGGACTTTGTACTGCTCCAATAGATTTTTGGAAGAATTTTAGCCTTTTATATAACTCATCTGAATTTGTTAGGACTGCTCCACCAATGAGCTGATTGTGCCCACTTATGTATTTAGAAGTACTTTGAACAACCATATCTATTTGATATTCAATTGGCTTCAATAGGTATGGTGTGGCAAAGGTCGAATCAACCACACTAATCAAGTTATTTGATTTTGCAAAACTACTAATGAGATTTAGATCGATCACCTCAAGAAGCGGGTTTGAGGGCGTTTCGACCCATATCATCTTAGTATTCGACTTCAATACATGGTCTAAATCTGACGCCGAAGAAACATCAATATAGTCAACTTCTACGCCAAATGAAGTGTAGCTTTGATCTAGAAGTCTAGTTACTCCACCATACAAGTCCTTAGAACAAATAACATGATCTCCAGCCTTTAACATCCTAAAGACTGAATCGCAGGCCGCCATTCCACTCGAAAATGACACTCCATAATTTGAACCTTCAATTAAACTTAAATGTTCTTCAAGTCTTTGACGCGTTGGATTCGATGACCTGGTATAGTCAAACCCCTTATCATTTCCAACCGAGTCTAGAACGTAAGTCGCCGTTTGATAAATCGCCGGAACTATTGATCCGGTCTGTGGATCTGAATGAAAATTTCCACGTACAATTTGACTGGCGTACTTCATTTCATACTTTTTATCCATTATTATTTCCTCTATATAATCGCTACATGCCTTTTTAGGAACCAAAACTCACTAGAGCAATCGTGGTATCATCGTCCGGAGGACATCCTTCTGTGACTCTTTTATATTCTTGTATTGTTCTTTCAAAATACTTAGTAGTGTCCACTTCCTCTTTGCACATTTTGTTTACAAAACGACGAGCAGTTCTTATACCGTACTGATTACCCTTTATAGTCGGCGCCTCATAATAACCATCCGAAAAGAATAAAAGCTGGTCCCCTTGCTCGATTTTGTGTTCCACTTTTGAAAACTTAAATTCCTTTTGTCCTAATGGTGACCCAGAAAGAAGTAATTCTATAACACCAGACCCCTGCCTTAAAATCCACACGGGTGGTGAACCGGCAAACCAAATTGTAGCTACCTCACTATTCGGACGATACTCAATAATTTGAATAGTCATCAAATACTGCCCTTTACATAGTTCAAGAAAAATTTTATTAAATTCTTCTAATAAGTTATCAACACTTGAGTTCGACCTTTTCGCGTTATTAATAAATGTCTTAAAGGCCCCAGAAGCCATTGCTGTTACCATGGCTGGACCTGGCCCATGCCCAGTGACATCGCCATTGAGAAAGAGAATCCTACCATCATCTAACTTTTCCAACCACCACCAGTCCCCTCCAGAATATGAGGCCGGCTCATAATGGACTTCTACTGAAACAGAATCGAGCTTAAACGTTCGCTCTTCAGGTAAGATCAAATTTTGAACCGCGCCAGTTAACTCAAGATCCTTTTCTAATTCTCTAGTCTTTATTTCCATTTCCGCAGTATCACGCAATTTGAAGAAAATCCCGATCTGTTGAGCAAGGACCCACAAGAGATTCGAATCCGAAGGGCCATACGCCTTTTTTTCAACTGAATTATCAAGATAAATAGCGCCGACCAACCTGTTTTCGACAAGAATAGGAGTACCTATAATAGAAACTAAATTATTTGCTACCGCACTAAATGCGCCTAGAAGTGCTCCTTCTTCGGTGCCCGTTACAATAAGGGCTTCCTTTGAAGATCGTAGGTTCTTCAAAAATGTAGAGCTATAATTCTTAGCTTCGTTGATATCTTCTTTTTTATTCGTCCTTCCAATAAAGAACTCAAACTCATCTTTCTCTTCGTCAAAAAAGAAAATTAACCCTCTTTCGGACTGAAAAATTTCTATGGAACGATCTAGCAGGGATCTAGACAATGGCTTCAATTCAAAGGACTGAGTGATCGCTTCTCCAACTTGAAGTAGTGCCTTAATTGCCTTCTCACTATACTCATTAGATGTATTTGAAGAAGTTAATACTGATTTTTGCCCCTCAGATACAAGCTCAGAATCAATCTGCTTTGCGAGCCACTTACACTCAATTCTTTCTAAAGAAATTACAGCGTTACTTCTCAAAGAGTAGGACTCAACTTTATCATCCTCTATTCGACCTAACTGATCCTGCAAGAGAGCAACCTCAATTATTCTCGATTGCTTGTTATACTCCTCTATGGCTTGCTCAAAATAGACCTTAGCCTGAGGAACGTCACCATCCTTTAAAGACAAGAGACCTTTTATTTTAAAAACATAACCCAAATCGGAATAGTGTTGTTCACGACCTTCACATTGATTCAAAAAGTCCAAATATTGTTTTTCTGAGTCCTCATCAAGACCAGCCCATGCATTACCGTTGACTAAGTATGACTCCATCAGACCCAAATAGGGGTAACTCAAATACGCTTTAAAAAACGAAGCCCCAGACTCAACAATCTTCACCGCGTCAGAAAAACATAGTGTCGACTCGAGGAATTGCTTTTGCAGCAAGTGACCAAGGCCTTTGGTTTTTAATACCTGAAAGCGGTCAAACTTCAGGTTATGTTTTTGTGTAAACTCTAGTGAGAATTCAATAGATTCCTCATAAGCCTTGATATCGCCAAGGAGTAATAAAGCTTCAGCGATCTTACAGCTCCCACTAGCGATCATTCCATTAGAACCAGTTCTTTCTCCTAGCTGCCTCAATGTATAGGCATCTGAAAGTGCCTCACGAAGACGTCCTAATGCTCGATTACTAAAGTAGCTAAAAATCACTGCATTTCCTAGGTCCCACAAGTTTCCTATTGCAGTTAATGCCTCGCGGGCACTATCACTGTACTTTTTTGAATCCTTAAAGTTTCCTGTCCAACTGTTGTATGCCGCAAGTCGGACTAAGGAACCCGCAACAATTTCATCAGCCCCTGCCTGGCGTCCGACATCGATAGACTGATGGGCGTAAACGAATGCCTTTTTTGCGTCAGGAACCTCCAAATTCATTAAACTAAACGAAAGATATTGATATGCAACTGCGAGATGCTCACTCACTCCCAACCACTGAGAAACCCTTAGAGTTCGATACGAAATGTGCAATAGCGGATTTATATCGATAATAACATTAACCATCCAAAGCTTCTTCAAAGAGTCCGCAACAACCCTCAATTTTTCGATTTTGCGTTCAGATGGTCTAAAAAATATCTTCACCAACGAATGTATTCGAATAAAGACACGATCTAAGAGTTCCTTTCGTTTCGGCTTTTCAAAGTCAATTGACCAGCCAAGCTGACTAAGTCCCGACGCGAGAAGCTCTTGGGCCTCTTTATATTTTCCCTCTCGTTGTAAACACTCCGCAATTTTAGAATTGATCTCAACAGACTTTACAAGGTCATCCTTATAGAGCTTTAATACTTCACCCAAAGACTGCCGTGCTTCTTCATAATTACCTAAAGAAACAAGTGCATCTGCTCTTCCTATGAACATTTGTCTTTGATTCTCAACACTACTCTCTTCTACTTTGTTAGAGTTAATCGCATGACCAAAATACTCTAAGGACTCGAAATTAGCGTGTCTCTCAAATGCACTCAGTCCCGCCTGAATACAATAGTGAACAGTTCTCTTGTGATCACCTGCTCGAATAGCATGTTCAGCAGCCTCAAATATTTTGTTTTTGGTGACTTCTGACTTTTCTAAAAAATCCAAATAATTTAGATGAAAGTTAACTCTTTCATCCTCTTGTAACAATTTCTGACAAGCTTCATGGATTCGATCGTGGAAAAATGCGAAATTGGTTGAATTCCTTTTCTTCAGTATTTGCTGGTCAACCGCCTTATCTATGATAGAAACTAATGATACTCCATCTATTTCACAAAGGTCCTTTAGGTCTGAGAACTTAAAGTCCAATCCAATTAAAGCCGCTCGAGCGATGATATCTACTTCTACTTCCTCTAACGTCTCTACACGTTTGATAACGAGATCTACAATAGATCCTCCGAGCGAGCTAAGTCCGGGGTGCTTTTTGTCGAAATTCAAATTATCTTCGCTTTTAGAGATTATCGACTCAGACAAAAGGGCTTTTAGAAACTCCGAGACAAAGAGAGGATTTCCTTTCGTACGGTCGTAAGTAATTTCGACTAAATCTGCTACTACTTTGTCGATCTCAACCCCTAAGCTCTGAGCGATCACTTCGTGAACTTCCTCAAATTCCAGAGGCTCGACCTCGATACATTTATCCTTTTGATTTTCCCGGTACCGAGAAATAATTTGACCAAGGCGATCGGTCGAAGAGACTTCCTCAGATCTATAGCTACCTACTAGTAAAACATGGGTTTTGGATGGTGGATTAAAAACTAAGCTTTCGATAAGGTCTATTACGAGACCATCAGCCCACTGAAGATCATCTAATAGAATGACAAGTGGAGCACTTTGATGAGAAATAGTTTCAATTACCTTCATCACGAGTGAGATAAATCGCTGTCTATCTTTTTCGTAACCTAGATATTGAACCTCTGGTATTTCTTCTTCAGAAAAAACTTCATGAAAGCTTGGAGCCAATCGAATAAGCTCTCCGGCCAACCCACCAACTTCTTTTCTTAGCTTATTAAATATTGGATCCTTCAACTGTTTCGGCAACTTATTGAGTCTACCGTAAACATCTTCGAATGCTTCGCCAAGACTGTAAGCTGGAAGAGCTTTAGAAAACTCATAACTTTTACCGTAAGCAAATCGCGCACCTGCTACAGCAATCCTTGTTTCAAGCTCTCGAATCAAACTACTTTTTCCAATACCGGCGCGACCGCCGACGAAGACCGCTTGGAAACCAGTAGTCTTGCAAGAGCTAAAACTATCTACCAGAGATTTCAACTCTCGTTTGCGTCCAACAAAAGTCTTACCAATTCTCACAATTGACTTAGATCCGCGGTCCAATTCTAAGTCGGAATTAAGATCCCCTTGTCGAACTAGTTGCTGTACCTGCAAAAGGTCACTAAGGAGCGAGCTCGCTAACTGGTACCTTTCCTCTGGGACCTTATTAAGAAGTTTCAGTATAATTCGATCTAAAATCGCAGGACAATCCTCTCTCTGCTCCTGAATTCCTCGCGGAGTTTCTTCAATCAAGGACTGCATGCCCTTTCTTGCACTCAGGGGGAGTCTCGATGTCAGCATTTTGTAAAAAATGACTCCAATCGAATATAAGTCCGATCTTTCATCAATTGGATTCTTAATCAAACCCAACTGCTCTGGCGCTGAATATTCTATAGTTCCGGCAAAACTTGAATCTTTACTTCCGCCTTCATCAACCTCTAAGGCAAATCCAAGATCGATAATCTTGACGCGATAGTCACCTTCACCCCCGAGAATCATGATATTTTGATCTTTTAGGTCCCTATGTAGGTATCCAGCTTGATGAATATGGTCGAGTCCCTTGACTATTTGTATTGCAATTTCAAAGAAATCGCTCATCTCAATTTTTGATTCACTACAAATATCTTCAAGGTTCTTACCTTCAACGAACTCCAATAACATATAGTTGAGGTCTTGATTTAACCCATATTCTAAGACTTTAACGATATGCTCACTTTTGAAAGCCGATAGAGCTTTAGCCTCTCTTACAAACTCAATATTACTCATTGAGTTTCTGTCTTTTGATTTAGACACCTTTAAGCACAGCGGTTCGATAATTTCAGGTGATTTTACTCTGAATACATTTGAAAGCTCGGTTTCGTGAATTTGCTTTTCTATCGTAAGCTGAGCATATCCATTTGATTGAAAGACTTGCATTAAAAACCATTTTGTTAATTTCTGGGCTAAAACTAATTATATAGAATATCTGCAGAGTTCTTAACAAAGAATTAATTCGTCAATGAGTATTAAACGAAAGTAGAGAAAGGACTTTTTAAGAAAGCACTCAACTGATTTCAGCTGAGTGCAGTGAACATCAAAGTGCCTGAAGAAGGATTGCTACTTGGCAACCAAATCCAACTAAAAAGGCCAAAGTCCGTAGACCCGGCACGCCTGCGATATAGACAATTAAGTGAGCGAGGCGCGCATAAAAATAGATCATTGCCGCCATAGCTGTCGTTTCGTTGGTCGTCTGAGAGACGACGACAATAAGGATTGCTGCCGCGAATACGGGTAGATTTGCACTCGCGTTCGCATGAGCTTTCATCGCCCTTTCTGCCCACGCGTGTAATGGTTTTGGACTTTTAGGATATCCAATTGTATCCATAATTCCACGTACAATGAATGAATCTAAGATATTGGGAACCCAAGCAATTGCCGTCAGAAGTGACACCAGTGCCAAGTATGTTAACTCCGTAGTCATTTTAACCTCGCTAATATGTTTCGATACTTATAGAATATTAGCGCTAAATCGATGGAATTATGCAAGAATCTATTTTAAACGGATTTTGCTTACCCCCTTAGATTGGCTTTCAAAGCGCATTTGAAAGTCTGTCCATTCTAAAGAACTAGATAGAAGTCGGTATATTGACTTCTTTCACCCTTTGAATGAATTCTTCATTTTTCGAATTTTTTCGAAAACTTCGACTTCTGAGCCACTAGGCAGACCAATGTTATTTTTGATTTCAGGAGAGTCACAGCGAAGAAACGGATTCGTCTTTAACTCTTCAGCAATCGTAGACGGAACCGTAGGCAAATTATCACTTCTCAACCTCTCGGCCACTTCCAATCGTTTAACTAAATCTTGGTTACCAGGCTCTATTGATAGAGCAAAAGCTCCATTTTCTAAAGTATACTCGTGAGCACAATACAGTTTGGTCTCTGGAGGTAAATCAGCAAGTTTTTGTAAACTATTGTACATCGTTTCAAAAGATCCTTCGAAAATCCGACCGCACCCTATGGTAAAAAGGGCATCACCACTAAAAACCGCAGGAATAGATTCAATATAGTAAGCACAATGTGAGGAAGTATGTCCCGGTACAGAAAGTAATCGAATCGGAGTCTCTCCCAACTCAAATACGTCACCATCATTTAACTCAATCGCCTGACATGGAAAACGCTTGTGCTCATCCTTTGGTCCAACAACCTTAAGATCTGGAATCAATCTCGATAAAGGTGGAGTTCCATCGACGTGATCATAATGATGATGCGTCTGTAGAACATAGTTGAGTCGTAGATCTCTTTGATTCAAGACTTTCATAGTGGGTAACATCATCGAAGGATCAACGACTGCCGTGGTTCCTGTCGCCTCATCGCGAAGCAGATAATTGTAGTTATCATTTAATACAAGGTACTGAATTATCTCTAAACCCATCTTACTTCTTCTTTCAGGATACTTTGGCACTATTTCGAAGACTCTTAACTATCGGCATTTAGTATTATTTAGAATAAGATGCCACAGTTACAAATGAAGTACAAAACCAATAATCCATTTACCAAAGAAGCTCGTCTATGGCATGGCAAAAAAAACCTAATTACTTTCGACTTCCTGTGTGAAATTATATTACAATTAGAGCCAAGAAAAGGTATCACTATGACTATTGGATTTATTGGAGAACGAAATCACATATCGGAATTATTAGAAACGATGTTTGATCTACATTTTTATGACGAATCGGACTCAGACATTGGATCTCATCGACTCTATATCCGAAACCCAAAAAAAATGGAAGCTGTTAAGCAATGGGACATTCCAACAGAATCCATCTTAATTAATATCTTTAAGGTAAGAAACTCAAAGGCCGACGGCCATTCTTTTGTTCTTGAAAACGAGCAACAAAATAATTTTCTTGTTGAATACCCTGGAATGTCTGCATCATTCCTACTTAAAAAAATTGAATCAATACTTTTAGGTTCTGAATTCGACGTTCAAACAAGTTCGCATACAATTTTAGAAGAGTCTCATGTCTCAACATTAGGTGATAAAAACAAATGGTTAGTGGAGTTTAGAGAAAAGTTAAGTAAGAACTCACCATCGAAAGACCGAGAATTTTCCAGGACTGTTACGACTCTTGTTGATGAGCTCATTCTAAATGCTTTTATTCATGGGTACGGAATGGATCCAAAGGAGCCTTCTTTAGATGAAATCGGACCTGTGAAAATTAAATGGATTTTCGACAATATAAACTTTTCCATTCTCGTAGAAGACCAAAGAGGCAAATTTGACACGGAGAAATTTTTAAACAAACAGAGTATGAATAAGTCGGCTGAAGAGATTTCGAACAACCAAACCGGAGGTCTCGGATTTCTTATGTGTATTAAGTTTTGTGACCACATCGAAATCGTCAATAAAAAGGGCCAAAGCACATCGACAAGACTTTTCATCGATCTTAACAGGAATCTCTTTAGCAAAATGAGAAAATCAAGAAGTTCATCTCTCTTAATACTTAATCAGTAGAATTCAAATCGTATCAATCTATATCAATTTTAGAAAAGATTGATAACTACATATCTCCTGGTAGTTTATGTTTCAAATTGCGACATTTTTTCACACTGTTAAGTAAATTCCACATAATTATTAGCAAGATACCTCTTTTTTAGCTCACAAATTCCGTTAAGAAGTAATGCCTTCGAACAGCACTTTGTTTAAAATAGATGAGCTCGAATCTAGGATCATCCCAGTTTCTGATGAAACTCTCGACCGCCTTCGAATTGACGCTGTTATTTGCCTAGATCAAGTTTACGAACGAGATTTTAAAAACCTCCTCTTTGAATTAAAAGAGATGAAGGTAGGACATACCTGGAAAAAATATCCAATCTTGGATATTGGAAACTACTATAATATTCAGACTCAAGAGAATAAAAAACGAGACACCAAATTCTTCTTTTACTATGCCATTAAAAACGGAGAACCAGACTTTCTTGGCACGGCAACGGTTGCGTCCAAAATAAATCACGACTTCAAACATGATGGTTTTCCAGTAATCAGTCGCTGTTTTATACTTAAGAAGTATAGAGAAAACAGGTTCTACGCGCCTATACTAAAACACCGAATCAAGTTTTGTGAAGACACTTTTGGTAACGGACTCAAGGCAATTCACATGGGTACTTCAAACATAAGAGTCTTAAAGGCAACACTGAATGACAGCTTTCTTGACTTTAAATTTATTGGCTGCGAAAACCTCGATTGTGGATCTTATAAAGAGCTCGTCTACGATTTTTTAAAATTTTCTCCTGATTATTTAGATCAACTTCTGTCTACTACGATGAAGATCGATACTCGGTTGTACGAATTTATTTCACAAATTGTAAAATTAGAGTTCTCATCAAACATGTTTTTGGACTTCAAGACTTTGATTGACGAGGCCAGAATGGAAAGTCCTATTCTAGATGAGTTTGCAAATTTGATTGAGGCCATAGGAGTCATTCAGAGTGATGAAGTCTCTAGTGATAAACTTTTAGCCAAAGTAAAGTTCGACAGTAGAGCGAGCTAGTTTCTGTTGAAAGCCATTCTCGCCTTTGGATCAGTATCACTAAAGTTGTTATCAATTCCAAGTTTTTCTGAATAAAATAACTTCGAGGAGATTCACAGAAAATGAAAATTGGAATAGTTGGAGACCCCACCTTAAATCTCGATACCCTCAAGTCTTCGCACAAAGTCGAAAACATAAAGCCAATTGACCTACAGAAATGCATTGATCAATTCAATCTAATTGTCTTGAGTACGAAAATTTATGATATGGTTCCGTCATTGGATATTCCAAAGAACTGCACTCTCCTTAATCATTTTATGGTCGGTCAGGACGACATAGAAAAATTCGCTGCAGTTGATAGCAAGCCAGATCAATTAAATTTTTTGGTAGAATTTCCCGGGATGAGAACGAGATACCTAGAAGAAGCGCTGGAGGCCGCTTTACTTCAGCAGCCTTTTAAACCAAACAGTCTCAACTCTTCAAATCAGTTTTTTGATATTACATTAATCAACAAAATTACGGCTAAGGCACGGTGGCTAAGTAATTTCCAAGAAGAAATTAAAAAAAGAATACTTACAGACAATGTCTCGTTTTTTAAGGGTATTACTACAATTCTAGATGAATTAGTAATGAACTCATTTGTTCATGGTTACGAGACCGACCTTGAAGATCCAAAGGGAAGTCCTAGTGGAAAAGTAATCGTACGGTGGGGACTCGATCAGCACAATATTGTGATAAAGGTTTCTGATTTTGCAGGAAAATTCAATTTCTTGAAGTTTCTAAAAACTCTTAAATCAAGCCGTTCAGCCGATGAAGTCGTAGGAGACAATCCTGGAGGGCTTGGCTTATTGATGATGATAAACTTTGTCGACCACATCGAAATATCGTCTATAAAAGGAACTCAGACAATGGTTAAGTTATTTATTGATCTCGATCGAGTATTGTTATCGAGACGGCGGCGACCTCAAAAAGCGTCGATTTTATTAAAAAGTACTCCGCTTATCGACGACTTCGACTAGTATTGCTCGATTAACTTGGCTTAAGAAAAATGCAAATTGCCTCGGCTTTCTCATTTATAATTTCACACGACACAAGCTTATAGTTCAGTCTCTTAAATTCAGATATGATATAACTCATTCTATGAGTGTTAGCCAATTGGACACTTCCACCGTTGGAGGGAATTCCGACTGGATAAGTAACAGGGACTAAATTTTCCCCTTCACAACTATAGAGTGTAAAATGACCTATGTGTGCCACGCAGTGGATGTCGGCTTGAGCGAACGCCGGCAGTATTAATGCTATTAAGATCAAGAATGTTTTCATATATCCTCCGATACTAGGCAAATGCAGCGTGTGACCAGTACCTGCCAATTGGCCCCAAGTCTTCTTCAATTCTGAGCAGTTGATTGTACTTAGCCATTCGATCACTTCTGCAAAGTGATCCTGTCTTGATCTGTTGGCAATTCAAACCCACAGCTAGGTCCGCAATAGTTGAATCTTCAGTTTCTCCGCTTCGATGAGACATTACGGTCTTAAAAGAATGTCTCTGCGCCAGTTTAACAGCATCAACCGCTTCGGTGAGAGTTCCGATTTGATTGACCTTTACGAGGAGTGCGTTAGCAGCTTTTTCATCAATTCCCTGATGAACCCGTTTTTCATTAGTCACAAAAAGGTCGTCACCTACAAGCTGGACTTTATCACCACTATCTTTGGTAAATGCTTTCCAAGCATCCCAGTCATCTTCCGCAAACCCATCCTCTATCGACTTAATTGGGAACTCACCCATCCACGACTTATAGATTTCACCCATTTCGGAGTGCACCAGGGACTTGCCTTCCCACTGATACTTACCTTCTTTGAAGAACTCTGTGGCTGCGACATCAAGCGCTAGAAACACATTTTCACCTGGCTTATAACCGGCGACCTCAATTGCTTCCATGATCAACTGTAGAGCTTCTTTGTTTGTTTTCAGGTTCGGTGCGAATCCACCTTCATCACCGACTGCTGTCGACATTCCCTTTTTATTGAGAATCTTTTTGAGGTTGTGAAAAATTTCAGCTCCAGCCCGAAGGGATTCTTTAAAACTCGAAAGGCATGGAGCCAACATGAATTCTTGCACGTCGAGTCCATTGTTGGCGTGGGCTCCACCATTTAAAATATTCATCAATGGTACTGGTAAATTATTTGTACTCACACCCCCAACATAGCGGTACAGTGGGAGACCTGACTCTTCAGCTGCTGCCTTCGCACAAGCCAGAGAAACTCCAAGAATTGCGTTGGCACCCAAGTTAGACTTATTTTCTGTTTGGTCCAATTCAATTAAAAATCGATCGATGAGCGTTTGCTCAAATACATCCATATTTTCTAATTCTGGCGCAATTTTTTCATTTACATTCTCAACAGCTTTTTCAACTCCCTTACCCATATAGCGCTCTCCACCATCGCGGAGTTCATGAGCCTCATGAACTCCTGTCGAGGCACCCGATGGAACAGCGGCGCGACCGAGAATGCCATTTCTAGTCATTACATCAACTTCAACTGTTGGATTGCCTCTACTATCGAGGATTTCTCGAGCATGAATACCAATAATCTCTGACATTGTGACCTCACTTAATTTGAATTTAGACTGGAATTTCTAGGGTAAAGGTTGAACCGCGACCGACTTCACTCTTAATTGAGAGGTCCCCTTGGTGAGTTTGCAAAATAGTTCTTGCCTTTTTTAAAGGGGAGTTTGATTGCGAATCCGTAAGGATTTTTTTAAGCTGTTCGGGACTATAGCCTTTGCCCGTATCACTAATTTCAATTTCGGCCCTCGTACCTTTCGGGCGAGTTACAATCCGAAGCGCACCTTGGGAATTATCGATACCCTTTAGAGCTGAGGAAATTATGTAAACTAGGGCTTGTCGCATACGATCTCTATCGACCCTCACAGTATGATCAAAAATAAAGTGACGATCCACTTTTATACTTTCTGATTTCTCTAAATCTACAGTATCAAGAGCCTGATCGAGCAACTCAGTGAGCGAACTTTCTTGCCGTTCCGACTGCGGAGCATCTTCTGACTCTTCTTCGATTTGCCGATGCATCTCTTTAAGTTTTTTTGAAGCCCCTTCAATAACCTCTGGGTATTCTCTGCGAATTCTCTCCCAATCGACTCGTCTCATAGCCTCTTGAACCTGACGATCGCCACGTCCTTGCCCAACAAGAATTGTTACGAGTTGAACAGCTCGAGCTAAATAGTCATTTATTCTAAAAACGTCCGAGAGGGTTTCTTGAAGTGGCAAAATAAAGTCGGGTTTATTGACTCCGGATAAATCAGAGGATTCAGATTGTGCTGTTAAAGCTGAACCCTGCTGTAATTTTAATCCTGCAATGATTTTGTCTTTTTCTAGAATCTCTTTCTGGAAGGCCTCTAACTTTTTTTGATTTTCTTCCAAATCTTTCAAGACATTTTGATAGAGTTCGGGACGAATATTTCTCGCTGTTTGTTCATCATCATCTAAAAGAGTCTCTTGGCTTTGATCCCAAGAAATTCTAATTTGTGAGTCTTCCCATTGGACTGTAAAAAACTCTTTGTTTTGAAAACTCGGCAAGGCCTCAATGGCGCTCGTTAAGAAGCGAAAACAAAGCGGATACTGACTTGGGTCTATTGGAATTTCAAATCGGATGTCTGAATCCGTCTTCAAAAGACCGGCAACAGGTGGAGCCGGAGAAATAAAATAAGATAAAAAGCGATCCGGTTGAGCGAGGACATCTTGAGGTTCTTTAACCATACGAAGAACACTATCGAGGGCTCCCCAGGTTCTTAGTTCGCTGATGGTATGACCACTACTTACAATAAAATCTTCACTGGATTGTTTGGCGTACTCTCGACTCAGTAGCTCGAGGTGCTTTTCCATATCAGAAGCCGTTAACCAATAGGAAGAATCGAAAAGAAATTCCCTAGGAGTTTCCGATTGTTCGTAAACCGGACCTAGATCTATGCCCTTCCGCTCGAGATAAGACAGACTGATACAGGTGATCTTACAACTTAACAGCACGCGATTTGTTTAGCCATAAATAGCCAATTTTACAAGTATTTGCTCTTAACTGGCTTTTTTAGAAAAGAACTTAGAACGGGGAAAGGGAATTTTATTATCTTCAATTTCATCTATGAACGATGGCAATTCCCCAAGGGGTTCAATGTCACCCCGCATTGTTCCATCCGGTGCTCGTACGAGACTCTTTAATTCGTATATGGGAGTCACCATGTAATTGTATTCCGCATCGAGTCCTCTGATTTCGGAAATATGAGTAATTCGACGCGATCCATCAGAAAGGCGGGAGATTTGGATCACAATATCTATGGCCGATGCAATGCTGTATTGCAGCGCCTTTTCAGAGATCTTATTATCTCCACCCATGGCCAAGGCCTCCAAACGGACCAGAGCATCGGCAGGAGAGTTGGAATGGATGGTTCCCAAACACCCTTTATGACCCGTGTTCATTGCTTGAATGAGCTCAAAGCCTTCCGCACCTCGAACCTCCCCTACAATAATTCGATCGGGACGAAGTCTTAGAGAACTCTTTAAAAGGTCTTGCATACTCACTTCACCATGACCTTGCTCATCGGCCATGCGGGTCTCGAAGCGGACAACATGTTCGTATTCGATGGTAAGTTCTGAGGCATCTTCGATTACGATTACTCTTTGTCCTTTTGGAATTCGACTACAAAGAAGACCTAGCAAAGTAGTTTTACCAGAACCAGTTCCCCCACTCACCAAAACGTTTTTTCCGAGAAACATACATATCTCTAAAAAATTAGCGGCATCCTGAGTAATCGCTTTCCATTGTATATACTGTTTAAAGGTAATTTTCTTTTTAAAAAATTTACGAATGGCAACAGTCGCACCATTTCGAGCACAAGGTGGGATCACTACGTGAACACGAGAACCGTCGGGAAGACGAGCATCCAATCGAGGCTCATCATCGTTTATTCTACGACCCACCGACTGAGCAATCGCATTAACCGCCGCCATTAAGTCATCATCTGTTTCAAACTTAGCAGATGAGCGCTGAAGTTTACCACCAATCTCTACAAAGATATCATTTGGGCCATTAATGAGAACTTCAGTAATTTTATCGTCGAGTAATAGGGGGTAGATCGGACCTAGAAAATTTTTGATCGCTTCAAAAAATACTCCTGATTGTCCTCCCACCAGTGACATGATTAATCCCCTAAACTTGCTGGTTGACGATAATCAGGGCCAGTGACCGTATTCTTAAATACGACTAATTGCCCTTCGCTGGCCGTTTCAGGACAGTGAAAAGAAAAGACTCCTGTCTTTTTGGGCTCAATTTCAAAACTTACAGTGTCACCATAGTAAGTTCCATGGTGTTCAGAAAATGCGTCGAGTACGAAGCTAATATTTTTATTTTCTTTATCGACATTTACAATGTGGATTTTATAACGTCCACCTTCTCGTAATCTCAATTTTTCTGGAACAAAACCTCTATGGGACTTTATGATGACAACCTCTTGAAGAGGTTCACCTTGGTGTAAAATTAAATCGAAGAAGCTTCCCTTTTGTTCTTCAACACTCGGCTGCTCCATTTCTGCCGATCTCATTTCACCCTGTCTTCTCGATAAATCAATTGACCAATCTCCAAAGACCGGAGTTGGCAATAAAAAGAGAGTTAAAATGAGTAAAAAATATGATCTAGTGAACATATTTTCTGGCGTGAAAATCCGCATATTCACGCGCTACCTCCATTGCTAAAAAGCTCAAAGTTTGCTCGTCGAGCTTTCCTAACTCTTCAAGCAAAATTTGAGCTTTTTAGCAA
>JAUHWN010000166.1 GCA_030424665.1 Bdellovibrionia bacterium
AGAAAGTTTACCTCACAGGTGGCTTAGCTTCGGTATTTCTTATGCCATGCCCAATTGAAGAAGTAGTATTGGGAAAAAAGAAAGATTTTCAAGTGTCTTTGAGTGACAAGGACTCAAAAATCCTGAATCTCTCCGTACTAAATTCGTTTACTAAACCCACGAATATAATCATCAGGTGCCTTAATTCTACTAAATTTTATGTCTTTGATCTCCTACCCAACTCTTCAATTCACCAGGACGTCGTAATCTTAAAAAGAAATCTAGATATTAAAAACTACCAAAAATCTCTCATTGAAGATTCTAAAACTAAGGCTCACATCGAACCTAAAGCACTTAGAGTTTCACTAAAAGGTCAAAAGAGAGGTAAAAAATGAGGGTTTTTTATGGGTATTTGGTCTATTTTTTAGTTCTATTTTTGTATTTTCCAAATGCTCATTCTTCAGAAGTTCTTCTAGATAATTCTAAAAATGAAGCTCAAAAGCCAAAGGCTAGAGGACAAAAAAATCGAGTTCGTCCAAAGAGCAATCTTCCCAAATACTATCAAATTCAGTCGAAAAGAGCTCACCATTCTGACGGTGGAAAGATTATAATCGCTCAATCAAAGTCTCACAAAATCCCCAACTGGATTTTACCTGGGAAGATCTTTGGAGCAAAAATTCTTCATTCAGTTTTAGCCTTCCCAGATGAAAGAGTGCCTGTCGTTGCCCTTTTAAACCAGAAATCAGCCCGTCTTTTGGGATTAGCTCGCCTCGAACCCAATTCAAAAAGAATCTTTATTGAATTCAGTTCGATCACAATTTCTGGTGTCACCTACCCAATTTCGGCCAAAGCACTCACTTATCTTGGTTCGCCAGGTTTTTCAGGGAAGTACTACTCAAAAGAGTTTTCTTTGTTTGGAGCAGACTTCATTTCAAACTTTGTTGCAGCCTATTTTGAGGGACTCAGGCCAAAAGCTACAAACCTTTTAGGTCAGGAAATTGATACTAATTCTGTCGATTCAGCTGTGAAAAGTGGGCTATCAAGTGGTGCCCTTTCTTCTGCTGAAAGGTTCAAAGAAAAACTAAAAAAGGTTCCAGAATTCTCAGAACTACTGGGTCCAAGACCCATAAAAGTTCTTATTCAAAACAATTTACCCAGTAAAAATTAGCATAAAAGAACGATTATTACTTCAAAGGAGATATCAAATGAAGGTCCAATTAAATGAAAAAGCATCCAAGATTTATAACCAAATTCGATCAGAATTTAAGGACAGAAAACTCAAAAACCCTGACTGGGATGACGTGATTTCTGAACTTTTTTGTCAGCTTGATCGAAAAAATTGGCTCGAGCAAATTGAAAAAAGAACTCCAGATTCCTTTTATATTGAACAAGCATTAAGCGATAAAAAACTTCAAAAAGATATTTTGAAATTCGTTAGAAATCAGATGGGTGAACAAGTTCAGGTGAGTCAGTAGGTATGATAGACCCTATGACTAACCCCCATGAATCGATTCATAGTCTAGTTAGGCTTTAGTTCTTCAATTCATTTATGAAATGGTTCGCACCAAATCGTCTTAGGCTTGAAACCCCAGACACACAACCATGGTTATCTGCCTGGGGTTTCAAGCCTAAGACTGGGTGCTATTGATGAATTTGTATAAAGAACTTAAGCCTGTTGGTTGTGTGTCGAGGCGCTGCGTTAGTTAGAGGGAGTAAAGGAGAGTAAGGTAATGGAAGCGGGACTACTACTAGGAACACAGTTGGGATGGATTACGGAATATGAGGATGTCCGAGTTGAAGAAAGAGACCTTCTTTTATTTGGATTTTTGCTTGAGATGAAGGTAGCTACTCGAACATCTATGAAGGTCTATTTAGATAGGGCAATGGAATCTCCTCAAGGAGAAAGAGGGTTTTATAATAGAGTATTAAAATTACAGAAATCGGGATATCTAGTTTCAAAGCCTATTCCTCGTTCAAATCAACTCTATTACAAGTTGGGTAGCGAAGGATATAAAGCCCTTAAATATAGCAGGGACCATCAGACTCTTCCCAGGTTTAAAGCTCGGTACCAGGCCCAGAATTTAAGACACGATTTAACACTCACTTTTCTAAGAACTCAATTTGCAAGCTCCGGGAGATGTCAGTCTTGGGTTTCAGAAAATAGAATAAGAGCGAATTTTCCATTTACGAAAAACTGGGACAAGAAACATCTTCCAGATGCCATATATATAGATATTGATGGTCAGGCCGTTGCCTTAGAATTTGAGATAGCTCGGAAATCCACTCCCCGCTACAAAGACAAAATTGATAACTATGTAAATACTATCTCAAGCCGATTTGATGAGGATTTGAAAATCTCAAGGGTTCACTTTGTCTGTCTCGACTCTCAGGTGAGAGAAAAACTCACAGGTCTCACTTTAGGGATGTCAGATTTATTCTTGGTTGAGGGACTTGATGTCTACACTCGGTAAGGCGGTGATGCCACCTCAGGATCAAGACAATGTCCTACTGATCGCGGGAGTATTGATCGCTTTTGGCGTTTTCATTAAAGTTCTGCCGTTAATTCTTGTGAGTTTTTTGATTGCCCTCGTTTTAAACGCAGCACTCCGTGGCAAAAACGGAAGTTTTAAGAGATTTTACTCAACAATAGTAATCTTAGGCCTCATTTTCTTCATCTCAATTGGAATACCTAAAAACCTTGAAGACTCCGCAATCCGAGGAAGTCTCTTTCATTTTTCACCAGAATTTTTGAAATTTATTGTCGGCATATACGCTGACATTTATGCTCAGATTCCAATTGAGTATTTTCACATTAAAAGAGTCACCCACGCTCAAGTTCAAACTTTTGTCTGGCTCACCCTACCCTTGTCGCTCGGCCTTCAATTTTTCATAGGGAAGGTTTCAAAGCCAGATGCTCCGCTCATGACTTGGCTTGATAAATCTTTAAGCCAATTATTCACATTCCCCATCTTAAGAAATTTTGAGAATAAGAACACTAGTTCACTTGAATCAGGAGTTTTCCTTGGAAAGTTTAAGAATTCGAAAAGAGATCTAGTATTGAGTGAAAAGGCTCTCGGTCATCATGTCTATATATTAGGAGCCAGTGGCTTCGGAAAGTCCGTTTGTTTGCAAAAAGTAATCAAAGACCGAATATCTAAAGGTCATGGTCTCATGTACCTAGACCTTAAATCAGATGATGAAATTTTAAGCGATATCAAATCCTGGTGTAAAGAAGCTGGAAGACAAAACGATCTTCAGATTTTTGATACCAACCACCCTGAGAACTCTATTCACTACAACCCTCTTCGAAATGGCAATTACACAGAGATCAAAGATTTAATCATGGGTTCTTTAGAATGGAGCGAACCATTTTATAAAAACACTTGCGAAGATTTTTTGCTCAGAATTCTAGAACCACTCACCGTTCTCAGAGATTCTGGCGAATTTACTTTGGATCTTCCAAGTCTTCTTGATTGCATCGTCCTCCCAAATCTTCTCGTAGACCTGGCTAGCCGTTTGCCCGTGTCTAGGGTCGATTTAAAACAAGAACTCGGAGAAGCTGCTAAAATTATTAAGAATAAAGAAAACTTCAAGCTCCTCTCAAGCCTCCAGGTCCAGCTCAGATCCATCATTAAAACCAACTTTGGAAGGCTTCTAAATACGGATGTGATAGAAATTGACCTTTTTGAGGCAGCTAAAAGCTCGAAGATCATTGTTTTCATGTTGGATTCAAGGCGCTTTGGAAAGTCGGTAAAATCTCTTGGAAAAATAATCCTCCAAGACCTCAAAGCGGTTTCAAGTCGAATTGGCTCTGAAATCAAGGAAGATGAAAGAAGACTTTTCACTCCTATAATAGATGAGTTTTCAGATCTGGCTACTCCCGAGTTTTTGTCATTTCTAGATCGAGCAAGGTCTTCAAAAATGGGAACCGTCATCTGCCACCAAGAAATGATGGATTTAGGAGAACTCGGAGATCACTACGCTAAAAGGCTTGTGAACCTCACCTCTACCCAACTCATTTTTAATTCTAAAAACCCAGAGACTTGTGATTACTTTGCATCAGTCATCGGAACTGAAACAATCACCAAAGAAACTGAGCGCGCAAAGTCTGCTTTATTTTTGGGCAATCAGCGCACAGGAGACAGGTCATTAAGAGAAGCTGAGTCCTTTAGCATTCATCCTAATACTTTTAGGTCCCTTGAAGTCGGACAATGTGTTTGGATAACTAAGTACCCAAAGAGTGATTTTGGATTATGTAGAATCTCTTTTAACACATAGGACCAGTCTCGGAATTTTTTACCTATCTTTGTTGCACTTTATAATTTAACTCGATTTAATCTTACTGAATGCATTACGTGATAATTACCGCATCAAACATTCAGTAAAGAGGAACTTCATGGACAGCACAAATAAAGGATTTACCTTTAGTCAAATAGCGAACATGTACGGAATTACAATCACTAAGAACGCCTTTTATGCATATGAAGATAAAGGCTCCATTCCAAAAGCTGAACGTGTAAAGCGTGGAAAAACAAGCACCAGAATCTGGTCTTTAGAGCAGCTGCCTTCAATTGGAGAGAAATTTGGATTTCTAAAAAGGACTAATGGGACTAAAATTGTATCTTTCTTCACTCAAAAGGGAGGTACCGGAAAAACACCTTTGGCATTTCAGTTTGCCAGGACATTAGCACTACACAACATGAAAGTTCTAGTGATCGGCCTAGATAGCCAAGAAACTATTACCAATATTTTAAAAGGTGCCAAGGAAACTGATAGTCTTCCTGAAAATCTCGACGACCTTTATGACGATGGACTTTATGAGGTCTTCAAAAGAGAAGTTAAGCTCAGAGACGCTATTCAGAGAACTGACCTCCCTACCCTATCATTTATTCCAGAAAATGCAGGTTTGGCTGCCCTCGAAACTGACCTCAATCATGAAGCTGATCCAATTAATGCTATGGAGAAGCATTTTTTCTCCAAACTGAAGAACTGGGGCGAGTTTGACTACATAATATGTGACTGTAATCCTTCTTGGGGAAGAGTCATTAATTCAGTTCTGTACAGTTCTGATCTTCTAGTCTCTCCACTCAAATGTGACGCTTCCACCCTTACTACAACTAAAACATTCTTTAGTCTCCTAGCAGACTTTGAAGAAGACTTAGAGTTCGAAATCGATAAGTTCGTTATCCCTACCTTGCTGGAGAATAACAAGCTTTCAAGACAAGTTCTTAGCTATTATGAGACTCAATTTTCCAATATTTGTGCGAAGACACCACTAAAGAAAACAGTTGTCATTGACGAAGCGCAAGTGCTTCAACAGTCGGTTATGGAGCACCAGCCAAACTCCCCGATTTACCAAGATTTAATGGCTCTATTTAAAGAGCTTGTAGAAGTACTAGAATTTGTAACTGAAGATGAGTCTCCGGATACGGACATGGATGATTCTGGCCCTATGAAAACTGAAACAACTGCTCAAATTTAATTGTGCTAGGGAATTTCAATGGCAATTGATGATAAGTTTATATCAGCCAACATAAGTAAAGATGTCGTCGATCAGATGAATCGACCGCGACGCCGTAAGAGGCGTGGTCCAAGACCATGGGATAAAAAGACTACTGCAAGTCAGGAACACCCTACCCCCGAAATCCTAAAAGTATCTGATGAATCAGAACTTGATGATAAATCAGTGACGCTGAATGATTGCGCTAATGACGCACAATCAGCGCACAATAATGCTATATCAGATACCAAACTTGATTTTAATGAGAAGTTACAATCGTCACCAGAGCTTCATAATAGTCCTGAGATTGACGAAGCCCAAAGTGAAGGCAAAGACCTTCCAGCATCAGTTACCGATCAATCTGAACAGCCTGAGGAGTTGACGCACAATCAGCGCGCAATCGACGCTCAATTAGCGCACCAAAACAAATCTATACAAAAGAATATTCAGCGCACAAATGACGTACAATTAACGCACGGCGAGCCCTACCAAAAAACTAATGAGCGCTCAATTAGCGCACATGAAATGAGTTCGAAGATTTCAATGAAAGACTCAGAAAGCAGTAGGGTAGTCAAAGAAGTCAACTCTGAAGATCCTATACAAAAGAATATTCAGCGCACAAATGACGTACAGACTGAAGATTCAAAGCAACCATTATCGGCGCACAATCAGCGTACAGTCAACGCACAAACGGATGCGACTTTGTCCAAAGAGGTATCTTATCAGAGTACAATTAGCGCACAGAAATTGACAGAACCTAAAGTTGGCCAAAAGGGCAATAAGCATACAAACGGCGCTCAATCAGCGTACAGTCAACGCTCAAACAACGTACAATTAGCGCACAATAAGCGTACAGATCGCGTACACTCGACGCTCAATCAAAGTACAGTTGAACGCACAAGTCAGCGTACAATCAACGCACACGAAGAACTCCGATCAGATTATTATGTTCTATCAGGACAAGAATTGAAGTTTCTTCAGCTAGTTTTTAACAAATGTTTAATATCTGGAAATTTGGTATCGACACCAATAACAAATTTGGAAGTGGCAACTTACCTTGGAAGTAAGAAGAGTAGTGTAAGAACAGTTATTAAGCGAGTCGTTGATAAGGGCTTTCTTAACCGCGTAGAAAGTCGATCTGGAAAAGGTGGGTGGACTAAGTTTGGAATGTCTTCTGACCTTTATCAAAAACTATTACTTGATAAGCAAACAACCAGTGTAGCTGATAATAGCGCACATCTAGAGCACAATCAGCGCACGACTGAACGTACAGTTGAACGCACAAACGTCTCTAGTAGTAGTAGTAACTTAAATAATAATACTAATACTAACTATGAGAGTGATTCTGAACTAACAGGAGAATGGTTAGAAATCATTACTCCTGATTCACTAAAAGAGATTAGTTTTGGTAAAACTCAACTTATGCAGCTTAAGCGGGTAGGGTCACTAACTCCAATAGAAGTACAAGAGTCCTTGGATGCTTTTGCTTATGACCTAGAAGCGGGCACTGTAAAGTCTTTTGGGTCAAAGCTTTCGTTTCTAATGGGAATCATGCGAAAGGGAAATAACTATATTTCTGAAGCTTATATGAGTGAAGTTCGACAAGCGATGGATCGTCAAAAGGCTTTGAGAGAAGAAAAAGAAAAACTAAAAAAGGAGGAGATTCAAGAAAGGCTTTCCCAGAAGGCAAGACAGGAGTACGAGAAGCTTTCGGACGAAGAAAAAATGGAACTCGTACCTGAAAACAATCTAGCGAAAGTAAACTCTCAAGTGCATGAGCGCATGGTTCTAGCAAAGCTCATTGAGAAAATGGGTTCTTGATGGAACGAATCATTGAGACACCTTTAGGTAACATAATACTTCGGCCTCAAAAATTAGAAGATGTTCCCTTTGTCGAGGCTTACCTTTTTGATTCTGATCCAGAGTTTTTAGAGAGTATTGGTTTTAAATTAAGTGCTTTAAGTGATCGCAATGATTTCAGATCTAAGATTGAAAATCGAATAAAGAATACCGCCGAGGGAGAGATTCCAGTTCAGATCATTGCTGAATTCGAAGGTAGAGCAATTTCTCATACTTGGCTAGAAATTGGGGAGGGTGTTAAAAACGCTCATTTTCACATCTACGAAGAAAACTTAAGAGGAAAAGGATTAGGTGTTCTGATTCTAAAATCCGCCTTAGAGATGCTTATGGACGCTCACAAAGTGCAAAAACTGTATATCGAACCAAAAGCAGATAACGTGAGAATGATTCGATTGCTTGAAAAGTGTGGATTTAAAAACATTGGTCCGTCAGTTTATAAGAATCCACAAGTAGGGGAGTTAGAGGCGACCAAGTTTGAGGTATGTATTTAGGCTCTATACAATCTTTTGAATAATAGTTTGGTCGGCTTCGAAGAGCTGAATCAGCCTTTCTGCTGCTTTATTGGGGGATCTTTGCCCTTGTTCCCAGGACCGAATTGTTGTGATCTCTACGTTTAGTAGCTGAGCAAATTCCTCCTGATTAAGGCCGAAGTCTTTTCTAATTTTCCTGATTGCTGACTTACTATACTTAGGCGCTGGACCAGGAAGCTCTTTAAATGTTGTCTTAAGGTCCTTATGTCCCTTTTCAAACTCAAGGGCATCATTTAACCCTTCTATAAGCTCATTTGCTATGTTTCTTTTTGCCATTTGCGGCTCCCTTTATTTTCTCAGCTAAAACCTTTACTGCGGCTTTCTCATCACTATTAAGGTCATCTTTTTCGTCTTTCGAGTAGATCGTAATAAGGTGAGTGTGATCTACTTCAGGAAGGTCGAGATACAACACTCGATATCCTCCTCTAGACCCTTTACCTCGATGAGGATCAGATACTCTTAGCTTTCTGATTCCTCCAGTACCTTTAATCAGGTCTCCTTCCTTTGGGTTTTTTAGAATCTTAGATTCAATTTCACTTAAAACTTCTTGGTCTTTGCCAGAAG
>JAUHWN010000014.1 GCA_030424665.1 Bdellovibrionia bacterium
CCCTCGCATCTATGAGACTTCTTTAAATGTTTCAGAACTCCAAAAGTCTTCAGGTCGGTCAAAGAATTAGAGCTCGAGCCGTTGAGCTTCGGGGAGAAAACAGGCTCATCGTCAGCATCGATGGCGATCTCTACGGTGTCGTTAATTCCAGTCAGAAGAAAATCGATCAAGGACAGTTCATTCACTTGGTTGTGACACAAGTGAATCCACTGCAATTCAGTCTCTACGAGCCAGATTCAAAAAGTTTTAATCGAGTTATTTAGAGCTCTCTCTAATAAATCGCGAGAGGTAATAGCGAACCAAGTAATCTAACTTGATAGCTTGTTCCTGATAGGTCCAAATGAGATCGCCAAAGGGTCCCCAGCGAGCATAGAGAAGGTCTTCTTGGGCCATTTCGGATTTTTCTTCTCCATTTTGCTGAGGCACGAAATTAGCCCCTGCATATTGGTAGCGAATACTAATAACTCCAGGTTCCTTCATGGAGAAAATCAACTTAAATCCATTTCTGAAAAGCATGAAGTCCGCGTGAGTATTGGAAATCCCGTAAATCTTAACCCGTCCAAGATTGGTGCCCTTCATTTGATTGAAGCTCGTGGCCGCTTGAACCATGGTTGATTTGACGTCATCAAGGTAATGGATCGTTTCAGAGAAAAGGTGCTTATCCGGATCAAAGCCTAGGCTAAAGTCGACCATTCCCGACTCTTCCATTTGTTGTTCTTCACGGACTAAATCTTTTATCCAAGTCAACTGATCCATATCCCTCCACTCCTTGCTCAATTAAATCAAAACTTCTAGGAAGTGGCCTGTCAAGAGTAGGAGGGCATAGGATTAAGAAAAAGTGCTTATTTAACCGGCTTCTTTTTGTTGCGCGTTACTTCGGCTCAAAAAGTGAACCTGATGGGCTGTAATTCCGGTCCGCCAGAGGCTTTCTCCTGTGGCACTCGTCGCTTGGTAATTATCAATTGTACCCTCGATGGCGACAGCTGAACCCGTCTGTAAATAGCTACAACAGGTTTCAGCCTTCTTGCCCCAAACGGTGATGGAATGCCATTGGGTGCTTTGAATAAACTCGTCGTTTTCGTTTTTTCGACTTTTTTGGGTTGCTACTTTGAGGTAGCAGAAAGGTTTTGAGTTTTTTGACCATTTGAGTTCGGGAGTAACACCGAGATGGCCAGCTATAAATACTTTGTTTAATCCGTTCATTAGAACCTCCTGTTCCCAAGTATTTTCAAGTAATGAGCCGAATCCTCTTTGTTGCTCAATGCTGCTAAGGACAAATTGTTCAGAAGTCGAACACCCCCTCCATTTCGTAAACTATATTTACTCCCCATGTATCAAAATAAGAAAAACACACTCATTCGAGATGGATGACTCCGGTTTGGTGTCGATACCAGATAACCTGGAAAAAAGGGTCGGTAGGAAAGGAATATAGGGGTTAAGTATGAAGTTTCGCTCTTTAGGAAGGGTTTTCACCCTTTTTGTTTCGCTAATGTTATTACAGGCCTGTGGAAACCAAGTTATTGATCAAAAACTATTGAATCAAAGTCTATCGGATCATTCCTCATTGACTGATGAATCCGTGTCGATCTTATCTAATAACTATGAACAAGTAATTTTCCGATCGATTTCTGACTCTCGAAGAAGGTATTTTTACAGAATTCCGTCCTTAGTCACTGTTAACTCAAATCGTTATATGTTGGCATTTGCCGAAGAAAGAGTGGCGAATAATTCTGATTCGGGAGATATCAATGTAGTAGCCAAAGTCAGTTACAATAGTGGTATTGAGTGGACCGGAAAAATTAGGGTCTGCGAGCTAGGTGCCGATACCTGTGGAAACCCCACTGCCGTCGTTGACCAACGCAATGGTCACATTCATCTTTTTATGATGTCGAATGATGGAGATCGGGAGCAGTTTCACGAAAATCCAAGTAAGCGATTTCGGGAGCGGGACCGGCGAATTCGATATCGAAAATTATGGTTTTCAGGGCGAACTCTGAGAATGGGTCCACTCTATGATTTGACTGACCCCCATCCGAAAGCTCCTCAAGGACTTTATTTAAGTGGTATGAAAATGGATCTTATTGGACCGGGAGCGGGGATTCAGATTAGAAATAACCCTCATAAAAATAGACTCGTCATCCCTGCTGCACACAGAGTCTTCATTTCTGACGATGGTGGTGATTCCTGGCGACTCGGTGACAATGCGTTGTCGAGAAGATCTAGCGAGTCGAGTATTGTAGAACTTGATAGTGGTACAATATTTAGAAATGACAGGTCTTCAGGGGTCAATAAGTGTCTCAAAGATTCTGAGGGAAATTACCTTCCAGGAAGTCCTCCGTGTCGAAGAAGTTTGTCTTGGAGCCAGAATAAAGGCGAAAGTTTTACGACGCCTTCGATTGCAAATAGACTCTACGACCCGATTGCTCAGGGAAGCATGTTGTATTATTCGTCGGGAAATATTTTCTTTGCCAATTGTGACTCAACCGTTAATAGGAAAAATATGACGATTCGAAAAACGACCACTGGTTATAACTGGTTTTCTTCGAATCGAATTGATGCTTCATGTGGTTATAGTTCAATGGCCAAAACACGCGATTACCATTTAGCAATAATATATGAAAGGAAATCGAGTAATTGGAACCTTAATCCAAGCCAAAAACCTCAAGATATTGTTTTTAAAAAATTTAAACTCAGCGAGCTTTAGGAGGTACTAAGTACCTCCTAGAAAGTAAAACTGACAAAAGGTGAGAATCCCCCGCCGGGTCGTTCATCGAGGCCGTAGTAAAGGCCAAGGTTGATCCGTGCGGGTAATCCATACCCGAGTGTAAGGTCAAACCTGAGTTCCAGACCCGAACCATAAAACATATTTCCGTACTTGGTTGAGCGGAAGGTTCCGATATCTTGGTCAAAGAAAAGTCCATCTAATGTCACGACATCAAAAAACAAAGCTCCGTGTATCTTGCGTAAAAAGGCGGGCAAGGTTCCGAACCCATCGTAAACCCAGGTAATCGGAAAGCGATACTCGAGGTTGGCCGTCGAGAGGGTCTTTCCTAAAAAGACCCCGGATGGGTATCCGCGCATGAGATTTCCACTACCCACAAGAGTGGCTTGATAGTTACCGCCCGTAGTTGATGAACCAAGAGCCGGTATGTTGTTATTAGGAGCCCAGATACTATTTGTGGTTAATGAGATTCCATGGCGGCTCGGGAGAAAGCTCGATAGGTAAAGCGAAGTACTGAGTGAAGTGGAGTCATAGGTGATGTTTCCCCATTCTTCGAGGTAGCGCGTATAGCCGAGGCGAAATCCCTTTCCTTTTGATGGAGTGATGTCTTTACCTCTCTGGGTGACTTTCGAATACGAAAGACTCACAGTGGGACCACTTCGAGTCAGCTCAGCATTGCCAGTATTAAAACTGATCTTATTGTGAACAGCTCCAAGTCCCCAGCGCCAATTGTTAGAAAATGATGGGATATATCCCGATGCGAAGTAAGAGGCCGTTTCATTTTCGCGAACCAAGTCACCGGTGTAGAGGTATTCATAAAAGACACCACCGAGAATCGATTGCGAAATGGGAGTTTGGTTATTCGTATAATTGGCTGAGAACCCGACTTTTTCAGTTAGAGTGTCGTAACTGGCCTGAAGGTTATAGCTATGGAGTCCCGCTGGATCAGAAGCCCCGGTGATGGCCTGAAACAAGTAGCCCTCATCGACAGCAAAGATAAAAGGAATCCAGTACCGAGGTAATAAATAGCCCCAAGGAGAGTAACTGTGTTCGGTGGTATCGACTTGTACGTTTGGGCGCGTATAAGGAGCAAACTCGTAGTCGCTAATATTTTTAACCTCGGGAAGCCTTCGCGGTAGCACATTCCACTGGGCAAATTTCAAATTGTGAATTAAATCGCCGCGTCCCGTGCGTTGACTAAAGTAAAGGTTTTTAGACAGAGGGTGAATATCGCCATTGTTCACGGAGGTCACTGTGTTGGTTATGGCTCGAGCTGATGTCAGTCGCTCATCGGCTAAGTAAAGGTTGGGAACTCCGCTCTTTGTTGATTGAAAGACAATTCCCATGGCCGTTCTTCGTGGGTAGGCGACGGGCGAATATTGTTCGAGAATTGTGATAGGTAGTGCATTCTCATCGGTATTTCTAAGATTGATAAGTTTTATGACTTCATTTTTTTCTGTGTCTCTTTCGACAAAAAGGAGTCGGCTTTCGCTTAAAAACTCTGGATGAGAAACGCGGTGGGTCCTTGGTGGTTCGTAAAGAACTTTAAAGTTTTTCCCTTCCGAGTCGACCATGGAGATTCGCGTACCGAATGTATAATTCTCTCTGAATGCAATTAGTTTACCGTCTGTCGAAATACTAGCCTCAGAAGCCCGCTTACCTCGAGTGAGTCGAGTTACTTTTTCGCTAAAGATATTTATCTTGTAGAGGTCTGAGAAATTGTAGGAGCGATCCCAGGTTCCGGTGTCATCGTAAAGAATATGTTTATTATCTGGGAACCATTCAACTCTCGAAATTCGAGATCCCTCAAATACAGTTTTTCCCATAGTTCGACGAAATTCTGTTTTTTTCTTTTCTTTGAGAACGCGAATGAAAGAGCCGACATTGTCAGTTTTACCGACATAGGCCAAATATTGGCCATTGGGACTGAACCTCGGTGAGTGGTTAGTGTATCCAGGCTGCCTGAGGCGTCCTCCTTTTTTTGTTCCCATTGCCGAAATAATTTTTGTCTGTTCAGCTGTAAGATCTTCAAATTTTGTAAAAACGCCGTTTAAAAGTTCTGAATAACTTTGCTCTACTTTATCTTCGATGGGAGTATTCAGCAGATAAGGAATTCGCCGCGAATATGATTGGTTGAGATCATAGAAGATTTCTGGAGTTCCTGCTTTTTTGAGAACATCATTGAGCAGAACACCACCAAACATATAGGGACGAAGTCCACCTGGCCAATCGGGAATGGCTTCATTAATGCGAGCCATGTTTTCGTCTCGAAGAGTATTGTCGAGAACCATAGCCCGAATATTTGCTAGGTAGTCCGGTGACCGGAGGCGACCTCCATTGGAGTAGATCGTCTCTAAGTTCACACAGAGTCCTTCGTGATACCAACGGGGGAGTAGAAAGTTTGGACGTGCAACCGAACCAAAAATATAGCGAAAAGGAGTGAAAACTCCGTTGGTTGGTTCAAAAATGAAAATATGTCCGAGCTCATGGAGTACGAGTTCGTAAGCCCAGTTTCCATAGTCACTGACAGAATCGAGGTGCGATGGAAAGACGGGATAGATATTTATAAACGGAAATGGAAGTGACGTCGCAAAAGCATTCGCATTATCGGTATTGTCGTTAATGAGAATGGTGACTGTCTCTGGGGCTTCTTTAAATAGAGGTTCTAAAGCGAGCCAAGCTTGTTCCGCATAGACGGCGTAGAGCTTTGCCACGGGTTGTTGTGGTGCATCGTAAATGATGCGGAAATGCTCTGTGCGTATCTCTTTGAGATCGGCGGAATAAAAATGGGCTTGCCCTAAAACCGGAGCTAGGAAAGGCAAAACACCGAAAACTAAGTAAACTAAGCTTAAACGGAAAGTATAATTGAAGCTGCGTAACATAAGACGAACTCTCCCTTGGAATAGCCTCTATTATATCTGTTTGACTTTAGAAAACGAAATTTTAAAATAATTTCAGTCAATAAGGAGTGGACCAATGTTGCGAACTATTATGATTGCATTGCTAGCGATGGCATTTATTACTGCTTGCGGATCTAAAGATACCAAGCCAGACGGTGAAAACCCCGATACAATGGGTGCGATGGACGATCCCGGAATTGAGTCAAAAGCGATGGGTACTATCGATCCAGGTGGATCTGATAGCGGAAACATCCCTGGACTCTCTTCTATTAACTTTGCTTACGACCAAGCGACTTTAGACAGTACGGCTAGAAATCAATTAGCTGAGAATGCTGAGTGGATTAGAGGAAACTCTAATATGACGATTCAGGTAGAAGGTCATTGTGATGAGCGTGGTTCGATCGAATACAACCTTTCTCTTGGAGAAAGAAGAGCTAAAGCGGTAAAGAACTACCTCGTTAGCTTAGGAGTTGATCCTGCTCGATTGACTATTATTAGTTATGGTGAAGAAAAGCCCCTAGAAAGAGGTTCTAGTGAATCTGCTTGGGCTAGAAATCGCCGCGCTAATTTTGTTCCACTTCCTCAGTAATGTCTGAGCCAAAGGGGGAGCCTTGTTGAATTCAATTAAACTTGTGTTTTTAGGAAGTTTATTGGTTCTTTGCTCCTCCTGTGTTGGCCCAGTTCCCGTCGAAGAATACACCCTTGCACGAACAGCTATCATTGTTGCTAAAGAGAAGAGTGCGGATCGTTACGCCCCTGGACTTTGGTTTAAGGCGGAACAGTCGTATAAACGTGCTCAGAGATTGCTCAAAGAACGAGAAAATGACGAGGCTAAGGTCCATTTTTTGAGAGCAAAACAATTTGCTGAGCGGGCAGAAACAGCAGCTCGGGTTAAAAAGTTTCAAACGGGAGATACGTTTCCATGAAACACATGAGAATTATCTTTTTACTATCAATGAGTTTGATTTTGAGTGTTGCGTGCTTGCAGACTCGAGACAAAATTGAAAATGATAAAGAAAAAAAGGTTCTTAAAGAACAAATGAAAAGCCTTCAGGCATCGACGGCAAATTCAACGGCCCAGATGCAAGAAATTAACGACGAATTTCGACGGCTGTACGGCAAAATCGAAGCGGTCGAAGCTTATCAGAATCGACAAAGGCAGGGCCAG
Organism: Bdellovibrionia bacterium; assembly: GCA_030424665.1. Taxonomy (GTDB): domain Bacteria; phylum Bdellovibrionota; class Bdellovibrionia; order Bdellovibrionales; family JAGQZY01; genus JAUHWN01. Next base: position 6,791 of record JAUHWN010000014.1, read on the forward strand.
AGTAATCAGACAAAGTCCCTCCAAGAGCAGGTTCAGAGCATCAATGAAAAGCAAAAGATTTTTCAAGAGGCCATTGGCAAACTTGATGAGCAAATGAAAACCCTCATCGACCAGATGAATAAGCTGACGAATCAAGTAAACATTATTGGTGCTCGAAAAGCTTCAGCAAAAAAAAAAGTAAATAATTCTAGTAAGGTTCCCAAGGGCAACTTTGCTGCGGGTCAATACCATTTCAAAAGAAAAAACTGGATTGAAGCGGCTCAGGCCTACGAAAAATATCGTAGTATGAACCCAGGTGGTCGGCGATTTGCATTGGCTACGCTCAATATCGGTATATCTTTTCAAAATGCTGGCGACCCAGAGGGCGCTAAGAGTTTCTACAATGAACTCATAAAAAAATATCCTAAATCGGGTGAAGCAAAAACCGCACGAAACCTTCTTAAAAAGTTGAAGTAATGATTAGAAAAGTCTTGGCCATCGAATCCAGCTGTGATGATACCTCAGTGGCTGTGGTTGATGATAAGGGGTTTGTACACTCCTGTCTTTCTCAAAGCCAGTACGAAGCCCACAAACCCTTTGGCGGTGTGGTTCCTGAGATAGCGAGTCGAAATCATACTCACCATATACTCCCCCTGATTGACGCAGTTTTAAAGCAAGCCGTTTGCACATGGGACGATATCGACGGCCTCGTAGTGACCTCTAGACCAGGTTTAGTAGGTTCATTGATTGTTGGTTTGGTCACTGTAAAAACCCTAGCTTTGGTTTTTAATAAACCCTTTATTGGTGTCAATCATCTTGAGGGACACCTTGTTGCGCCACTACTTTCAGACAGTACCTATAAGCCTTCCGAGGATTTTACGTATCCTTTTGTGGGGCTCACGGTGAGCGGTGGCCATAGTAGTCTCTACTTTGTTCCTTCATTTGGTACCTATCAAGAGTTGGGATCGACTATTGATGATGCCGCCGGTGAAGCCTTTGACAAATTTGCAAAGATGGTAGGGCTTGGCTACCCAGGTGGAGTTCAAGTGGACCAGTGGTCGCAAAAAGGTGATAAGGCCCGCTATCAGTTTCCGCGACCTCTTATCAAAGAAGACAATTTTCAATTTAGTTTTTCAGGTTTGAAAACTGCGGCTCTAAGAACCTTAGAGAAAATCCCAGAGGCGGAGAGAAAAGCGGAACTCCCTCATCTTTGTGCCTCCTACCAAGAAGCCATTGCCGATGTTCTCATTACGAAGTTAGGTCAGGCTCTTAAGAAACTGGGTTTAAAGAGAGCAGTTATAACGGGAGGAGTCAGTGCAAACTCTCGCCTCCGAGAAAAAGCGCAAGAGCTCTCTCAAAATGATGGTATCCAAATACAAATTCCGCCGATTCGCTATTGCACAGACAATGCCGCTATGATTGGTTTTGCTGGGATTCAACGATTGAATCGCGGCGAGAGGTCTACCCAGAGTCTTGGCCCTAAACCTCGCGCGCCTCTTGACCAGGATCATTCGTGACTGCTCGAGAACGGCTTAAGAGTAAGCTCACAGAACTGGGACACACTCCCAATAAATCCTTTGGACAAAACTTTTTAGTTTCTGATTCCGCCATCGAAAAAATATTGAAGTCTGTCGAAAAATTTTCGGCTAATCATTTATACGAGATTGGTCCGGGCTTGGGGGCCATTACCGATTTGCTATTGCAACTATCTGGGCAAAAGACTCTGATTGAATTCGACAAGAATCTGGTGGGGTACTGGGAGCCGCGGCTTTCTGGTGCTGATAAAATAATTCAGGTCGATGCTCTAAAGTATGATTGGAAGACTGTTTCTGATGATAACTGCCTGTTAGTGAGTAACCTTCCCTACCAAATATCTGCTCCCTTGGTCATCGAGTTGACAGTCCAAGCGATTCCTTTTCGTGCGATGATCCTAATGTTTCAAAAAGAAGTCGCACAAAGGATCACTGCTAGTCATTCAACAGAGGCCTTTGGAATTATATCTGTTATTGCGCAAAACTTTTGGAAAACTAAGAAGCTGGTCGATTTAGGCCCTGGAGCTTTTTTTCCACCTCCGAAAGTTGATAGTCAAGTCCTCGAGTTTACCCCCCTAGAAGACCCACCAGAAATTGATCGCAAAAAGTTTTTAAACTTTGTTAAGTCTGCTTTTTCACAAAGAAGAAAGAAAATGATTAAAAACTTAGGGCTAAAAAAAGAGCAAAAAAGTCACTTTGAAAGGGCTCTTGAAGAGCTGGGCTACCCGGAAACTATTCGAGCCGAAGCCATAAAAGCCCCTGATTTCGTCACTTTATTTAACAGCTTGCAAAAAATCCGGAAAATGGGTTAAACAAGGGCATGTCGATTAAGATTATTGCAGACAATAAAAAGGCTCGCTTTGATTACGAGCTTCTCGATAAATTCGAGGCCGGGCTCTCTTTACAAGGCTCAGAAGTGAAATCATTGCGCAGTGGAAGTATACGGCTTAAGGATGCTTTTGTTGCCATTTATGGTGATGAGCTATTTCTGCAAAACTCCCATATATCGATCTATAAAGCTTCGAGTTATAACAATCACGAGCCGGAACGAAGGCGAAAGCTTCTTCTTCACAGAGAAGAGATCGACAAGATCCAGCGAGCTATGAACGAAAAAGGACTCACCTGTGTTCCTACAAAAATTTACTGGAAGAAGGGGAGAGCAAAGCTCGAAATCGCTTTAGCAAAAGGTAAGAAAAAGCACGATAAGCGAGAATCGATCAAGACACGCGACGTGAATCGAGATCTGCGGAAGCAGATGAAAAAGTCTCGTTAGATATTTCAGGGGTGGGCAATCCAAGCTGCTTGGATTTTGTTTCTAAAAGTTGTTTCCAAATCAAATAAGTATCTCGTTGTTTTTCATCGAGTTTAAAATTGATGAGAGCTTCAAGTTCACTTAGTGTATTAGCTTTGAGGGACTTGTAGAGATAGTTATAGCTCTGAATAAGTTCGTGGAATTCATCACCTTCCCTAAGACGGAGCTCTGGTTGATCCATGCGACCCTTGATGAGTCGTTCTATATGATTTTCAAGAACCATCAAGGGGCGAATTATTCGAGCTGTGATCTTAAGACCAAATAATAAACTCATGGTGGCGATACCAATCAGAGTTGTAATTAGTAGACCATTAATCCAAACCCGTTCTCGTTCGAGGTTTTCGACTATTTCTGGCGAGGTTTTGTAAGCTAAAGAGATAAAAATATCGTAATTTTGATTGAGAAAATAATAAACTGGCCCGGTACCAATTATTGTTGAAACGACCACTGCCATCAGAAGGTAGGTGGAGTAGCGCCATTGAAATCCGCTGCGAATGATCTGAATCTTTCGACTGCGGAAACGGTGGCCTGTTGGTCTTAATCGAGGCGGTGATATCATGAAATTAGAATAACTCAATTCGACGGACGACTGGTGGACTTCTTCATCATGGAGGTGAACATGAACTTTTGACCCAGGAAATTTTAACCTAGACCTAATTGGGGCTGGACTAGACGAGGCCTAGCCGAATTGTTCAGAAGAATATAGGATAGAACCAGAGGTAAAAGTGTTTATAAGAATTCTTCTCATGATGAGCATCGTTTTGTCTGTCGCCTGTGAGAGTCTAAACAAGAGACTAGAACGCGAAGACAATAAAAAGGAAGCTGCTACAAATACTGAAGACTACGAGGTGAGTTTAGCTAAAGATCGTTCGCAGTACTCAGAGTTGAGACAGGATATTCCAGCGCAAAAGCAAAAAGAGAACGATGAATTGGCCTTTGTCCTCAATATGTTGCGCGAAGATAAACCCATTAACATTACCTCTGTTCGAAGTCGTTGGAATCGAGAAATTCGAAAGCGTCGCAAGAACTTTAATCGCGACACAAAGAAGGCAAGGGACGAATTCAATAAGAAACAAAAGAAAGCCAGAGAATCCTTTTTAGCGAAACAAAAATCCGAGAGAAATTCATTCAATCGCAGTTCAAAATCGAGGGAAGACTCTAAGGACTTCTATGCTGATCAAGATCAAATAAGGAGAAGCTTTTTTGCCGATCAACGGGATCGATCCAATGCCTTTCGAGACGAGCAAAGAGAAAAGCGTCGCGCTTTTGATGAAGTGATCCGTGGAAGAGTGAAGGAATTTAATGATCTCTACCGCGAATATCAACGTCGTCAGCGAGATCGAAAGACGGCTTTGCGTCTTGAAAAAAGAATGCAGCAAAAACAAAAGAAGATCATTCGAAACAATCAGAGAATGGGACTGTCCCCAGAGGACCAAAAAGCCCTTAATGATTTCAACAAAATTCCACCCGGCCTAGGCACCTTACTCAGTCCCCAAACCGGAAGGTAGCGTCTTCCTTTTGGTAGCGATACCGCGTAAAAAGCCACTCTCTGAGTGGCTTTTTTTATGGGATTAATGCATGTGCGCTACCAAAAGGAAGACGCTACCATTTACCAGAGGCGGACTTTGACGGCGACCGGGAAGTGATCTGAAAAGCCTGCTTCGACAGGGTTCAAAGTTTTAAAGTTGTAACGCTTAGGCGCTTGGGTTTCGCCAGTATCATAAGTCATTGTCATGAATGTCGGGGCCACTACTCTGTAGGACTCAGGTAAGACTTCCATTCTTGATCCATCACGAAGATTTTTAGAGACAAGAATTTTGTCGAAGCGGTTCCAAGCGTCGTCGCGTGCGAAGTAATAACTTCCGACTGGCATGACACCGTTCATTGGGTTGTTTGATTGATCCGACATTTGGTGAACATCGAGGAGAGAAAACTGCCACTGGGGACTTTGTAGAAAGTCGCGAACGGGATGTGGTTGTTCGAGGGGAAGAACGTTAAAGTCTCCTAGGGCAATGACGTGATAGTTATCATCACCTACGAAGATCATACCTTCTTCAATGGCCTGTTGGGCAACTTGTGCGGCAACAATTCGATTGGCTGTCGGTCCCCCTTGGGAGGGCCAGTGATTCACGAGAATAGTGAGAACATCAGCGGCTTCGATTCCTCGAAATTGAAAGTGAACTCTTAGAATGTCTCGAGTGTTACGGCCGAGCCTTTGGCTGACATCGATCGAGTCAAAGTGAAGGAGTTGTAAATTGCGTTCGCGGTACATAAGAGCCACGTCGATTCCGCGGTTGTCAGGTCCGTCCACAAATACATACTTATATCCGAGGGCATTTGACAAAAAGGCAACAACATCTTCGCTCTCTACTTCTTGGAGACCGATAATGTCTGGTAGGTCACCTTGAGCTTGAAGGGCCCGAGCGAATTGTTGGAGTTTTAGCATGAGATGATTATCAGTCCAGTCCGTGGTTTCACAGGCCTCTCTGTAAAAGGGATTGGATATCTCGGAGCATCGACCTTTTAGTGGGTGAGCAATGGGTAGCCACGTCCAGTCCCTCTTTCCTTCGTTGGATACGGTATTGAAGAGATTTTCGACATTGTAGGACATGATTTTGATTTCATTTTCAGCGACTGGGACTTTATATCCTTGATCCGAATTAGCGAAAAACTGAGCTGATGCTTTTGATTGAAACTGTGTTGTTAAGATTAAACTGAATAATATCAAGACGATAATTCGGAATCCGAATTTCATTAGTACCCTCCCCTTACCTCTAAATTGTGGCCCTATATGAACTAAGCTTAGTCCTTTTGTCTAGGGCAAAAAAAAATTACGACGGAATCCTAACATTGTCAGGAAAGAAAAGTGTTTTTCTGAAGATAGTATAGATGGGTGATTTAATTAGGGAAAAAGCTAATCATCTATTGCGATTGCGAGAAGGGCTACGAGAGGACTTCTTTTTTCGACCTAGAGCTGTTCTTTTCTTTTTGGCCGATTTTTTTCGATTTGAGCTGACCGATTTGCTGAGCTTTCGATTGTCTTTTTCTTGAACTTTCGACGTATCTTCGAAAATTTTTTTCAAGCTGGACTCAGCCAAAACACGGTGGTCACCACGTTGCAGCGCACCAAGGGTGAGCTTTCCAATGGCTGTTCTTTGCAGTTTCTCTACGTCAAAACCGATCTTTTCGAACATGCGACGAACCTGACGGTTTTTTCCCTCGGTGATAACTATTTTTACCCAGGCCTTTTTGGAGTTCCCTTTTCCACGAACGATATTGGCTGACTTAGCCGCAACTCGGCCACCAACGATCGATACGCCTCGGGTGAGCTTCTGTAGCTGTTCAGCGCTAGGAACTCCGTCGAGCTTGGCGAGATAGGTTTTTGTAACTTCTCCTTTTGGGTGGGTCACTTCTTGGGAGAAGTCTCCATCGTTGGTCATTAACAGGAGTCCTTCAGTATCCCAATCCAGTCGTCCAACTGGAAACAACCTGGTTGGGAAGTTTCGAAAGTAATCAGCAACAGTTGGGCGCCCCTGAGGATCACTCATAGAAGTTACAACGTTTCTCGGTTTGAAAAATAGAACGTAGACCTTTTGGCTTTCGACCTTTACGGCCTTGCCTTTAACAGTGACCCGGTCATTTTCAGGGTCAATTTTGATGCCAAGCTCGTAAACGGTCTTGCCGTTAACTTTAACAAACCCTTCATCGATGAGCTCATCCGCTTTTCTACGACTAGCGATTCCGCAGTCGGCAATGAATTTATTTAAGCGCGTCCGTCCTGAAGTGTTTTGTAATTTTTTTGTGCTTGATTGAGCCATTGATCACTTGATTCGTTTATAAGGGGAGTTTTCTCCAACTGCCCTTGATTTTTTAATGCAATTTCTAAGCTGTGTATCAAGAGACGAACCAGATTGTCATCAGGAAAAATTTGCTCGAGCGCTAATCGCCCCCGTTCATAGGCGGCTTTGGCAAATTTATAGGCTTCTGGGTGTTGATTCCTTATAAGTTCAACAGCCTTTTCTAAAATTTGCACAAGTTCGATGTACATGGGGTCGGATTTTCGATTAATGAAAAATTGTTCGAGCCTCTTTACGGGGTAGAAAAGGGTAGGATAGCGATTGAGTCCACCACCATCAAATAGCCCCGCTTTTTGAAAGGTGTAACCGCGAATAAGTCGGCCCGTACACCCTTTTGGTCCCATCGAGAACCGTGCCGTTAAAAAGGGATTGATTTGTAAGTGTTGAGGGCTTTCAGGGCGAAGTTGCAGGTTATTGTCGTAATTGAGCACGAGGTCTGTTGTGAGTGGTAAAAGTCGGTTTCTTCTGATGTAAGCTAGTGAATTAAAGCATCGAACTTTTAAGGTTTCATCTCCCATGAGACTAATCACAACGAACAAGCCATCTTTATCTTGAAAGACCTGATGTTTGTTTTGGCCACTGAGTGAGCTTTGAATGATCTCTTCCATAGCCTTACTATTTTCAATTCGGACGACCTGATAATCTTGAGGAAAAAGAATCTCTGAAAGATCGAGTTGAATTTGATGGGTCGTTAAAAAGTGTTCAAGGCTCTGGCGCAACTCTTGATCGAGTTCCTTGCGGTGATTTTGCCAGTGCTCGAAACTAAGAGCTCTGGTTATGAAGTTTTTGATCAATTCAGCATCGACAACTTGGCTACTCTGGCAGTGATTGATGAGGTAATGATAAAGCGCTAAGCGGGCAGCATTTTGATCGGGTTTGAGATAAAGCAAATGTTTGGCAAAATTTTGAACCGTACTCATATAATAAAGATAGGAACATTTGAATTTTCAGTCCAGAGAAATTATGATTATTAGAGATTTTGTTTGAAAGGTTGAGTATGCAACGTGAATTAGACCCAAAACTTTTCGGAAACCCTGAAATTGCAGAAGATGAGCAAAAACTGTCACCACCGAGTTTAAGTGCGAAGCCTTTTGACTCTTCATCGATCGGATTTCAATCCTTAGAAATCAAAGAACTGAAGCAACAACTTCAAATGAGCCAAAAAAGAGTCCAACTTTTAGAAGAAAAGCTCTCTCAAGTGATCTCAAAAATGAGTCAGGGGCTCGGAAGTCAGTCAACCTCCATCGAAAAGTTGCAGAAAAATGTCGAGCGCAACAATAAGTTTATTGAGAGCCTTCACAAAGATCTCAATGAATCGAAGGCGAATCTTTCATCAAAAATAAACGAACGCAAAGTTCAAGAATCAAAGATTGAAGACCTTTTAGATCGGCAAAATATGGTGATTCGAAATTTCGAAAATCGATTAACAGCCATGCAGAAAATCATAAACGAGAAAGAAATCCAGCTTATGAATTACGCTTCTGTTTTACAAGAAGCGCAGAGAAGATTAGGGCTAAAATAGTCTGTTTTAAGGCCTGAGAGCGGTGTTCATCCGCTCAATAAATTCTTTTGAACTTTCAAACTCCCTCAGCGTCAGCTCTTTTTTGACCTCGCCTTCGGGGGAAATAAAAATAAAAGTGGGAAGACTGAGGACTCCAAAATTTTTCAGGGCTTGATCGGCAAGTGGATTAGGTTTGGTGTTATCGACCTTGATCATGACAAAAGATCGACTGAGTTCTACGACCTTTGGGTCCTTAAAAGTTGAGCTAAGCATCTGAACACAAACGGCACACCAGTCGGCATAGAAATCGATCATGACTGGCTTTGCTTGACCTTTGGCTTGCTCGAGTAATTTATCGGAATAGACCTGCCAATGAATTCCATTGGGATCATAACCACTATCAGAAATATCACCAGGACTTTGGTTTGAAAACGATGAACCCCACAATGGTTTGGTGGCGACGGCAATACCAAAGGCCAGTAGCGAAATCATAAGTCCCTTACGCAGTTTGGGTAAGAGTGACTTTCCTTTGATGGGGTCAAAGGCACCATATACCGATGCGAAGGCAATAGACGATAGTCCGGCTAATACGTACCAAACTGTTTCCGGATATACGGGTTTGGTGAAATAAAAGGCCATAGCGAACATTATTCCACCGAAAAGAATTTTCACTGATTCCATCCACGCGCCAGAACGTGGGAGTTTTGAAATAAGCCCACTAAATGTACCTAGGAGAATAAAGAGTGATCCCAGGCCAAGGGCGAATGTAAAGAGTAGGCTTCCCCCGAGGACGACATTTTGGGTTTGGGAAATGAAGGTGAGAATGCTGAGAAGAACTGGGCCAACACAGGGACTGGCGACAATTCCAGCAACCAAGCCACTGAAAAAGGCCACTAAAAGATTACCCTTTTTCTGTTGGTTGAGTTTTTGGCTTAAGCGATCTGGGATTTGAATTTCAAAAAAGCCGAGCATGCTAAAGCCCATTGCGATAAAGATAAGGGCGATCACTGAAACGGCCCAGATATTACCGAGAAGACCACCAAACATGGCACCGGTTAGTGCCGCAATTATTCCGAGAGCCGTATAGGTGAGAGCAATTCCTAGCACGTAAAAGATACTGAGTGTGAATCCTTTGAGGGGCGAGGGCTCGGAACTATTTGTGCCGAGAACGGCGAGGGTAATCGGTATCATAGGATAAATACAGGGAGTAAAAGCGGTGAGTAAGCCAAAAAGAAAAGCCAGAAAGAAGAGGGATAGGTATCCTTCTCCGAGCGCTTTGGCAAATCGACTATCAAGTTGAGTTGAATCAACTTTGTGGGCTTTGACAAGGCCCGAAGACTTGGAGTTAAAAAAGTTGTCGACGTTCGCGATTTCATATTTGAGGTCGAGTTCTATTGTTTTCGGAAACAGGCAAAATTTGACGGTGCAGGCTTGGTAGCGAAGTAGAACCTTTCCACCTTTGCGGAGATTGTTGTCCATCGAAGTTTCAAGAATGGTTTTAATTTGCCCTTTTCCTTTTAAGCCTTTCTTCATCTTTTTACTGACGACATCTTTAAATTCGACGAGCGGAGTAATCTTTAGAGATCCAGTGATTCCCTGGATTTCTTCGCTGAGCTTTACTTTGAACTGATCTTCGTAGGCAATAAATGGAGGGTCTAAATCGAGGTCAATAATGAGTTCGGCCGTTCCCCCTGGGGCGAGTTTAGCAGGAATAATCCGCGCCTCCGCATTGAGAGGATTGGTATTGAGCTCTGCCTTGTCTTGGCTGAAAGCAGATAGAGAAAATAGTAGTAAAAAGCAGCAAAGAGCTGTTCGAATCATGATCCAATCACCTTTATTTCATGATACTAGATAGATCCTTATCTTCAGAAGTCCTATCTGTGAAATTAGGCCTTTTACTTTGTTTTTACATTATATCGCGAATGCTGAGGTGGATTCGATCGAGAAGGCGGTTAAATTCCCTGCGAGCCGCGTTCTTATGCTCTTTCTTGGGCTGTAAGAAAAAGCCCATTGTACCAATGTGATCAAGGGCCAAATTAGCAATTTCTTGGCCCCACTTTTGGCTTTCTACATGGATCAGGCCGTCACTCGTGTCATGGTCTTTTGTTTGTTTAGGTAAAACTCGATCTAGGACGCGAAAAGGTAAAGACCATTGGTCTTTGTCAGCATTGCAAATAAACGAACCGTAAGGGATACCGTAGAGGTCGGGATAGCTGCTGTTAAACTGTTGAAGGGATTCTTCGGTAAACTGTCGGATGATATCTTTTTTTAAGTTTAGGTTGTAATTAAAGAGCTTAAGACTGCCCACGAGTAGGGGTTTTGAGTCAGTCCAATCCAATATTTTTTCAGCGCCAAAAAAGCCCCTGTGGGGAGTTCCCATGGTGTAAATAGCTTTTATTCGAGGCTTTAAACCTGAATTATGGGCAAGCATACGAGCGATGAGCCCGCCAGTACTCTGTCCCACTAAGATGAGAGAGTCCTGCGGCTGAAGCTTTTCTTTAATTTGGTAAACGGCCCTTTCGGTCATAGCTTCTAGGGACTCAAAGCCCATATTTCTGACACAGAAAACGGATAAGCCTTTGGCTTCGAGTTCTTTGGATATGTGTTGGTAAAAATCGCCCAAGTTAAGGAGACCAAACCGGAGATTATCATCTCCATAGGTATTGAGTCCTCTGAGCAATACAATTTGAGTCTTGCTTGCCATACTTCTTATGGTTATAAAACCTTCCAGAGGTACTGACAAATGGGGAGAGTAAATTGTCGAATTTAGATCTTGAAAAACCCTGGGGCGAACACACTTTTGTGGCTTTTGACACAGAGACTTCCGGTAAATACCCTTTATCAGCCCAGATTTGCGAAATTGGTGCAGTGAAGTGGCAGGGAGGCAAAGAAGTTGAGCGATTTGAGCGACTGATTAAGCCTGATGAACCAATGAAGGAAACGGTCATAAAAATCCATGGAATCACCAATGAAATGGTCGCCGATGCGCCGAAAGTCCACGAAGTCATTGGAGAGTTTTCAGAGTTCATAAGGGGAGCGGTCACCATTGCCCATCATGCTCCCTTTGACCTGGGCTTTTTAGCTCCAGAGCTTGAGTATAAAAAAATTGAGCTCCCCGATGAACCGGTTATTTGTTCGAGCCTTCTTTCGAGAAGAGTCATCCCAACAAGCCCTAACCATCGCCTCCAGACACTTGTTGAGTACTTGGGATTAGAACAGGGGACGGCCCACCGAGCCGGAGATGATGCCGCAGCTTGCTTACGAGTAACGATAGAATGTATGAATCGACTTGGTCCTTTGACGAGTCTAAAGGATGTTTTGGATCGGCAGGGGGGAGCCATTCAGTGGTCGCGCTTTTCGATAGACGAACTCATGCAAGAAGAAAAGTGGCGGAATCTTTTGACCGCTATCGAGAATAAGAAGCGGGCCGAAATGATCTATAGTGGTGGCTCCCGGCCGGGGCGCTCAAGGATTGTTTATCCTGAAGGTTTAGTCAGAAGTTTGAATGGTGATTTTCTGGTGGCTAAAGAAGAGGGGCAAGTTCAAACTAAGCGCTACTACCTTGAAAAGGTAAAAGATCTACTCATTGACTGAGGCTTGCTCCTTTGTCTCGATATCCGGACCATCCTCATCGGGGCTGATTAAAGGGTCCGTTACAGGCTCATCGGATTGCTCAACTGTCTGTCCGTGTTCTTCTCGCAGTTGTTTTATTTTTTGTGATAGTTCCACGGCAACCTCTTCGAGGTGTTTGAATTCGTCTCCGGCCCTCAACTTAAGGGGTCTAATTTTTCCATCCATAAGATCATCAAGGAATCTTTCGAAGGCGTAGAGAGGCCCTGCCGTTCTATGGGACAATATTCTCCCGAGTAGAAAAAGTATCGCGATAAAGAAAAAGCTAACAATAGTAAACGTAATAATGAACGGAATGAGGAACTGATCGAGAAGGCGTACATTATTGCCAACGAGATCAATAATTGTGACTCGAAGAAATGTGTAGGAATAGACAGCTGAGATCACAGAGAATCCAGCTCCGACTCCCATAAGAGTCAAACAATAACGTATTTGAAACTTCGGATTGACCCAATAACGTTTTCTAACATTGTTTGCGGGCCATAGTATTTCGCTTTCACGAATGAGTGCGAGAACAATCATAGCGTAGCCCACCCACTGTAGAGCATCGGCTAGGTTGAATGCAGGGCTTTTAAACTCTGGAGTCCCCAAGATAATAAAGTCGACCACATATCCCCAAATGATTCGATCAGTGACATTCCCGAGAATTCCTCCAAGAAGGATGGACATGCCTGTCCTTAACACGAGGGATTTTATGGGAAGTAGATATTGGATAATACCAAAAGAAAAAAGTAAGAAGGCTCCACCCGTAGAAAGAGAAACAATTCGTAGAACAGGCGGGAGATCTGAGAATAAACCGAGCATAGCCCCGTGATTATGATGGAGTACGAGACCCAGGGGACCGTAAAAGTTGATACCCGTGATGTCGACGGCTAAGTATTTTGTTATTCGATCGATTCCCCAGGTTGCAAAAAGTGGCAGGAGAACGATTAACCATTCGCGCTTTTTCACTAAGAAAAAGTTTATCAAAAACAGAGCCGAGGCGGAATCTTTTCCTTCCGGACTAGTTCAAGGCTTTGTATTAAAAGGATAAAAGATCAACTAAGGTCTTATTAATTAGTTTTTCTGAGACTTTTTGATGCTGGCCTTTGCGATTCCTGAATAGTCACCAGACAAAGGTGGGTCAAACTCTGCAATTTTGTCATTGATTATGTAGACCTGTTTATCGTACCAAAGGGGAATGGTCGCGAGCTCGTCATAGGCAATTTGTTGAACTTCATTATAAATCTGTTTTCGTTCCTTAAATGGAATTGTCTTTAGACCCAATTCCGTCATTTCATCGAATCGCTTGTTTTTAAAATGTCCTCGGTTTCTACCAGGAGGTGTTTCACTACTGTGTAGGGTCAGGCGGTAAATATCGGGATCAATCGCACCAATCCACTTCATCAGCGCCATTTGGAATCGCCCTTTTTTAATATCTTCGTAGTAGATTCCCCACTCGTATGATTTCAAATTGACCTTGATGCCAGCCTTTTTAAACAAAAAGCTGAGTACTTTCGCATTCTCGACGGCGGAGGGATTGGAAGATGTTTTAAGCTCGACTTCTAGATTTTTGATGCCTGTACGATCAAGAAGTTCCCTGGCCTTTTCCGGTGAATAAACCTGGGGTGGGAGCTTGTCATTGAAGTAAGGGTTCCCTGGATTGAGAATTGATGTCGCCTTCTGACTTAAACTTCGATGTTTGTATCTAATAATTTCTTCGAGGTTTAGAGAGTGTTGAATAGCTTTTCGCACGGCCTTTTGTTTGAGGAGCGAGTCACGATGGTTGATCAAAAGATAGGTCATTGACGGGCCAGTTCGAGTGAGCACTCTAAATTTTTCTTTATGGTTTTGCCGAAGAAAATGAACCTTGTCTGCAGGGAGATCATTTTGGATGATATCGATTTCGCCACGGAGAATTTTTTGAAAACGAGTATTGTCATCTTTGATCAATTTGAATTGGATTGAATTAAATCGTTCGAATTCTTTTGATTTTCTTGAAAGCACTAAGCTTTGTGGTGAAATGCTTTTGTAGTCAAAAGGACCCGAGCCAAAGGGCCTCTTTAAAAAACGCCCTTCATCGGCTTTCAATTCTTTAGCTGGTACGATCTTAATTGTGACCAAGTCTTGTAAAAACGGGGCAACTACCTGTTTGAGTTCCAGCTGAAGCTGCCAGTAGCTTGCTGTCTCTGAGACTTTGATAGACTTGATATTTTTCATGGTCGAGTAAAAGGGACTCTGCTGGGATTTGTGGTAGTTAAAACTGTAAAGTAGGTCTTCTTTGTCGATCCGGCGGTTGTTTGAGAATTGGATATTTTTAGGGATTGAAAATTGGAAGCGATTTTTGTCAATTTGCTCCCAGGTCTCGGCAGCGTCTCCGACAATTTTTAGCTCAGAGTCTAGTTTTACAAGGGACTGAAAAATGAGATGAGAGAGTCGCTGTCCCATAGCATCGGTAGTTCTTCTAGGATCAAAGGTTTGCGGGAAGGCACTGACTCCTACAATAAGCTCCTGGCACGCCTCTTCTCCAGCTTGGGAGCAGCCTTCAGGCCCATGAGAGCACCCCAGAAAGGCCAAAATCGAGATGATGTTAAAGAAAAGAAAAAGTCTAAAGCAATTTATGGGATTTCACCTAACGCAATATATAATCTTCCTGATTTCACCGAATAAAAGGTCTATACTTTAAATATGACTCATTTACTTTATATTGCAACAGCCAGCCTGATTCTCTTCATAACATTATTGCCAACGAGCTCCCAAGCCGATTCGAAAACATGGCATCGGTCCATGCGCCAAGCCCTGCAAAACGAGGTCACCTCTTCGGGACTGACAAAGAGCGGATTGGGAATTTGGGTGGGGGAAGTTAAGGGTGAAGAGCTTTTACCGATTTATACTCTTAATAATAAGAAACAATTTGTGCCAGCATCGTTGAGCAAGATACCAACGGCGGCTGCAATATTAAAAAGTTTTCCGCCGGATATTGTTTTTAAGACCGAAGTTCTAGCGACAACTCCTGTGCAAAACGGTGTGCTTAGAGGTGATATCTTTTTGCGAGGTGGTGGCGACCCGGCTTTCGTATCCGAAAAAATGTGGTTTTTAGTCAACGAATTGCGACGGGAAGGAATCACTGCCATTGCTGGTGATTTAATCGTCGACGATAATCGCTTTGATAAAAAGAGAAGTAGTCGTCGCACGACGGATCCGGTGGATCGAGCCTATGATGCGCCAATTGGAGCGCTCTCGTTCAATTGGAATTCTGTTAATGTTTATGTCCGGCCCGGTGACAAGGTTGGCGAGAGAGCAAAGGTCATCATTGACCCTGTGAATGACTATATCCAAGTGAGAAATACCGCAAAAACAAAGTCTGCCGGTAGACGAACGATCCAAGTCAGTCGCAAGAGAATTAATTCCAGAGATGTCATAGAGGTCTCTGGGAAAATCGCACTTGGTGCGGCTGAAATGGTTTCTTATAAAAATATAACTGAGCCCGATATTTGGACGGGCTACAACTTTAAAGAATTTCTCAGACAAAGAGGGATCGTCGTTCAAGGTCAGGTGAAGGCGGGAGTGACTCCAACTGCAGCCCGAGTTTTGGCGGCCAATGAAAGTAAGCCCCTACGTCAGATCATCGCGGATATGTCTAAATTTTCGAATAATTTTGTGGCAGAAATGCTTACTAAAAATCTAGCTGCTGAGGCGGGTGAGAGCCCGGCGACTCTTGGGCGAGGTGTTGAGCTTATTAATAACAAATTGGTGTCGATGGGTTTGAGTCGCAATACATTTGAATTTAACAACCCTTCAGGATTGAGTACTGATAATAAATTTACTCCGGGGCAAATATCAACGCTTCTGTTTTCTGCCCATAAAGACTTTAGTTTCTATCCGGAATTTTTGACTGCTTTACCCATTGCTGGTGTCGATGGAACTCTTAAGAAAAGAATGAGCAATTCAACAGCCGAGAGATGGGTTCGGGCTAAAACGGGGCTTTTAAATGGGGTCGCTGCTCTAGCTGGATATGCGGGGAGACCCGATGGAACTCTTATTATTTTCTCTTTTATGTACAATGGGCCCCAATCACTGAGTCACGTGAGGAACACATTTGATCAAATGGCCGTACAGTTAACATCAGGAGCAACTCTCCAGTGAGACAGAGGAAGTATTTGAAGTGGGGCCTATTGGGCCTCTTTGTATTTATGAGTTCCTATTCAGTTGCTAATTGGCGAAGATTTCCAGTGGCACACCAGAATATGGACCAAGAGTTTGAATCCGATGAAGTCCCCTGGAGTCCCCCTAATTATCTAGAAAAATCTCGCGACAGTTTAGGCTGGGATGAAAATGCCTTCGCCGCCCCCGAGGGAATGAAGAAGCGGGTAGGGTTTTGGGTCAAAATCTATTCTGAATACACAACTCTTCAAGGCGTTATTCACGACTCCAACCATGTACACATCATCTACGGAAGCGTTGATTTCAATGAAATCATGAATAACGAAAATTTAAGTGACCGGGCTAAGAAGAAACAAAAGACGAAACTAGTTAAAGAAAAAAAGCTGGAAGTTACCAAGATGCTTAAAAAGCTTCACAAGGTCAAAGACCCGAGTGAGCTTCAGGGTGAAGAGCTGAGAATTTGGAAGGAATTCGAGACAATCTCTGAAAAGAATAAATTTTTAAGGGCTGCTCGTCGCAATCGAGTTCGTTTTCAGCTCGGACAGTCGGATCGTTTTATAAAAGGAATTTTTTATTCGGGAAGATATCTCAAGCAAATGGAAGAGACTTTTATGGAAGAGAAACTTCCTATAGAACTAACGAGACTTCCTTTTGTAGAGAGTTCGTTCAATATTTTTGCCCGTTCCCGTGTCGGTGCTAGCGGTATCTGGCAAATTATGCCCGGTACAGGGCGGGAATACCGCCTTCGAGTCAACTCACGAGTCGACGAGAGGAATGATCCTTTTAAAGCGACTGAAGCAGCGGCGCGAATTTTAAAAGATAACTACCGAATGCTAAAGTCATGGCCCTTAGCTTTGACAGCCTATAATCATGGAGCATTTGGGCTGCGCCGAATTGTCCGTCGAAGACAAACCACCGATTTAGTCGAAATTATTGAGAAGGCAACGGCTCGTCGTTTTGGTTTTGCCTCAGAAAATTTTTACGCCTCTTTTTTAGCGGCCCTCGAAGTTGAGCAAAGTGCAAAGGACTTTTTTGGGGAAGTTAAGTGGAGTAAAAAGCTAAAAAAGTCACTAGTCGACCTGGATCGTTATTTATCTTGGTCTCAGTTGGTTAAGTGGTTTGATGGCGACGAAGAAATGACTCGCATTTTTAACCCTCACATTCTCTATCGAGTTCGAAAAGGCTACCTCAAAATCCCAAAGGGTTCCTATATTCGGGTCCCCAGCAAGAACCTTGAGGTTACGATGGAGTGGCTTAAGAAGAATCCAAAGGTTCTGTCGGCGAAAGGTCGAACCTATCGCGTTCATCGAGGCGATACCTTAAGCCATATTGCCTCTAAATTTCGAATTCGCATTTCAGCCCTTAAGGATGCCAATAATATTTCGGATCCTCGACGACTTCGCGTCGGTCAAAAGCTCGTAATTCCGGATTAATCCTCTAAAAAGTAAAGTGCCGCTCCGATTGGAGCGGCAACTTGTTAAGGGAGGGAAACAAATCTTATTGGTTCTGAGGTTCGTCCTTCAGGGGGTAAGAGGGAGTTACTCCCTGAAAACAAGATTAATCTACCAAAGAAATTTTGATTTGTTTGTAAAAGGGAAGGGCATTTTTGTAAAACAGAAGGGAAATTACCTATTTAGATCATAAGCTTATCTTATTTTGGTAACAAAAATGAGCCCTTTGAAAACTTATTGCAAAAGCCTCTATCACTTTCTTTTATATCAAGCCAAGGTCGAGGATACTTATTAGTGTCAGCACGTTCTTAAAAGCTCGCTCAAACAAACTACTAATAGGGGATTTCAATGTCGTTCGTTGGTCAGACACCAATTGCGCTTTCTCGCGCGTCACTGAGTTTAAAAACCAAACTCATCATGAGTCTCGGCTTCTTGCTTTTTACTGTTCAAGCGCTCAATATTTTTATTTTTAATCCGGAATTAGACTCACATAACTTAGTTCTCATTTCGTTAACTTCAATACTTATTCTATTTTCAGTTTATTTATTGGTCAGTTACTTGGTCGCAAGGCCCATCAGAAAGCTTCGGCGTTTTACCGATCAAATAAAGAAGGGGGATTGGGATCAGAAGCTGGAAATCAACAGCCAAGATGAGTTCGAAAGCCTCGGTTTGAGTATCAAGAGTTTACTCAAAGATATGAAAACAGATGGCCTTACGGGCCTCTATAACCGCAAGTACTTCGATTGTAGGCTGGAGAGTTCCTATCGCAAGGCGAGTAGAAAAGAAAGCCTCCTCGGGCTGATTTTAATCGACATCGATAACTTCAAAAGAATTAATGATAACTATGGGCACATTCAAGGGGATCGTGTCTTAAAAAGAATGGGGCGAATCTTAAACGAGGAATCTCGAAAAAAAGACATCGCTTTTCGCTACGGTGGAGAGGAGTTAGGTGTACTTGTTTATGATCTAGGGGCAGAAGATTTGCTGATGCTCGCAGAGCGAATTAGAAAGCGAATCGAGCAACAAGAATTTCAGTTTGAAGGACAGATTATAAAAGTCACCAGTTCTCTAGGTTGCAGTCATCTAACTCCTCGATTTAAAAGTCCGGAAGCCTTTGTGCAAGCGGCAGACTTCGCTCTTTACCAAGCGAAGTCAAAAGGGAAAAACCGCAGTTTAATAGCTGAATTTAAAAAACTAGGGGCCTAGAAATCATCAACAACATCGACCAGATGTGGAAAATCGATGAAAGGGTTTCTGTTGCCTTGGATCTGAAAAATGAGCTGGTTTCGAAGAGCTTCGTCGTAATCAACAGGATCTTCTTGGTGCCATTTTCTTAAGTAAGCTTCCTCAGCAGGAGCAATTGGCATTTCGTATCGAACTGAAAAGTAGAACAGAGCGCGAGCAACATTTCCTTTATGGGCACTTGGTGGCTCGTAGTATTGGTTGCGATCACCAGCTGTCAGTTCTGGCATTCCCTCAATTGCTTTGATAGATCCCTTGCGGTTCATTTCACAATCGAGACCACGAACAGTGACCTGGCTGGAAGAAGTCACATCGACCTCAGCAAATTGTAAATTTCCGCGAGTTGAATTCATTCGACTAGCAGTCGGGAAAAGGTGGTGAAGGTCACCCTTTTGAATGTCTTTGCCATATTTTTCTTTGTTGAAACGTGATTGGGGCCACGTGTGCTCTGTATTAACGACCTCGTGCCATGGAATCTCATTGAGACCAGGAGTTTTGTCGCCAGCATTAAAGTCTTGAGCTGTATAAGAGTGCCCACAGTAAACATCTAAAACTGAGAGTTCACCAGTTTCAGCCTGGTTAAGATGAAGGTGGCCAAAGAGCCATTTTCGAGCTGTTTTGTAAGAGAGTGATTTATGTTCAAAGCACTCCTGTCCAGATTGAGCTTCACGACAACTATCTACGAGTTGATCGGCCTGACCAGGAATTTTGATATGAGCTTTAGAAATGTGATCTCGAATCATTTGTTTTTGATCGTTATTGTGACTGGCACTACAGCTATAGAGTTCAGGAGAGTAGTAGTCAGTCGCTTCTTGGTAGTAAAGAGTTAACTCTGGATTGAGTTCTTCGAGTCCCTCTGACCAATCGAACTCGGGAACTTCGAGGCGATCCGTATAAAGTGCATGGGCATTTAAACTAATGCCGATTATTCCTAGCCACAAAAATCTAACTAAAAGTGATTTTAAACTTTGATTCATTTTGTTTACCTCGTTTCTTAACCCTGAACTTGCTATAGATCAGCATTAGGCAAAAGAAAACGAATATTTAGGTGTTTAGAAATAATTTCGAGAGAAGACAAATTAGACTGACAATCTACTGGAGAAAGCGTCAGAAGAATTGAAAGCTTTATAGAAAAGGGCGCAAACTGCGCCCAAATACACTAGTTGAGGTTCTCAGCTTGGGCAATATACGGGAGATTTCTGTAATACCCCTCATAGTCGAGGCCGTAACCAACAACAAATTGATTCTTAATTTCAAACCCAACCATGTCGACATGGCACTCTTCTTTGAGAGCTTCGGGTTTGAGAAGTAGGCTACAGGTAGTGAGCGACTTGGGTTTTCGGCTTTCGATAGTTCTTTTGAGGTAATTCATAGTCAATCCAGTGTCGACAATATCTTCGATCAAAAGAACGTTCTTGCCCTCCATCGTATGATTGAGGTCCAGAGTCACTCTGACTTCACCAGACGAAGAGGTTCCTTCGTAGCTTGAAACACCAAAAAATTCGCAGGTCAGATCGAGATCGACTTCGCGAATAAGGTCAGCAAAAAACATAAATGAACCTTTTAGAACACAAATAGCGATAAGGTCTTCACCTTGAAATTTATCGGTGATGTCTTTTCCCAGCTGTTTAATTCTTTCAGAAAGCTGCTGCTCATCGATCATTTTAGAAAGTTTCAATTCCATAGTTCCGCCTAAACGTAAGAGTTATTCAAAAGTTCGCCGATTCCACCAGCTCCGGGAACAATATACTGTTTATCGTTAAGTCCCTTTTCCTGATCCCAAAGAGCGCCAGGTACAGACTTTAATGCTTCTTCGCTCGATAGTCCACGGTCCAAACGAACTGAATAGATAATTACGTCTGGGTGGGCCTCGGTAATGCGCTTAAGGTATTCTGGGGTCACGATCAGGTGCAAGGCGATATATTTCTTGGCTGGCCCCTCAATGCAGGTTTTGTAGTAGTCCACAGCTTCAACAATGGTTCCGCCAGTAGCTCCCATGGGGTCGGGAAAAAGAACGATTCGGTCCTTCACGTCGCCACCAATTTTTGTGGCGCCAAGTTCGGTGCCCGTAACTGCCTCTTCTTTGTTAGTTTGACGAGAAGCAAGAATGTGATCTTGTCTCACGAAATCAGGGTTCAAGATGTAATTCAAAAGATTGTAACAAATTTGACTGGGGTAGGTTCCGGCCCGAGCCAAGTTGACCGTTACTGCCTGTTGTTCTTGAACAATTATACTGGCATTTAATTTCTGATCAGGATGAAACTCGGTCATTCTTGTATCCCAATGGACGTTCTGCCGCGGAAATTCGCCATTTATGACCGTCTGAACAAGTCCTCTGTAAATGTATTCAATGAAATTATTAATCTGTGGTTGTTTGCAATTGGGGTGCGAAAGTTGAGCTAACCAAGTCGTAAGAGAAGGGTTATCGAGGATATGAACCTGGGGTCCATACTGATGTTCCATTTCACTCAATTTATACGACATGGTCCGCGACTCCTTGACTGCCACCGCCTTGGGAAACCCGTTTTGCTGCGAGTTTCACCGAATGGGGATTGTGATGTTTTAGGCATCGAGGTTCGTACTGTTCCTGTCCGCCTACTAAAATATCATCACTATTAGCAACAAGTCGTTGGGTTCGGCTAGCAGGACTTTGGCAAATGGCACAGTTTGCAAATTTTTTATCAACGCGATCAGCTTGGGCAAGAATTTGTGGCATTGGTCCAAAGCCCAAGCCCTGCCAATCCAGGTCTAAGCCCGATACGACGATATGGTATTCCTTGAGAACCCAGTGATTGAGAATTTCAATAATTTCTTCGTCGAGAAATTGCACTTCATCAATGAGGATCAAGCGCGTTTCGGGTTTAATTCGGTGGCCGATTTCAGCGGCGCGATCGACCGGGGTACAAACTATTTTTCCGCCATTGTGAGAAACGATTTCGGTGCGGCTGTAGCGATCGTCAATTCGCGGTTTAAAGGCCTGATAGGCCGTCGTACCGAGCTCTTCGGCGCGCTTTATAAGAGACTCCGTTTTGCCCGAAAACATACATCCGGTGATAACTTCTAAAATACCTTTAGTGGGTGCCTTATCATGAGTGTTCAAGTGTTCCCCCTCCCGATATGATAGGACTATAGAGGAGGTCTCAAGTGGTCAAGTATTGCCGGCGGCCGAGCTCTAACGCGCTCCAGTAAGCGCTGAACGAATCATAAAAACAAACTCAGATTCTCCAGCTCGAAAATCGGGGGAATTAAAAATGTCGTCAAAAACTGGGTTTCCGATTTCGGGAATCGTGTCTTCACTTTCTAAGATCTCTCTGGGGATAACTCCCAATACATAGATAGCGCCTTTGTGGGGGAGTTGGGCCTCCCATTCGGCAACTACTTCGAATTCGGTTTCGGACTCGGGCTCTGCACCAAGTCGAAAGCCCCTGACCAGTCTGATTTGTAGGAGACTCGAGCTTTCTCGAATGAGACTGGTCGTAATAACCAGTTGAACACCTTCTCTAAACTCTTCCTGCTGGGCTCGGGAACCGAGAAAAAATCGAATTTCTTTTCCGGCCGTGTTGTTTCTAAATGGAGCCGAAGATCTCAGTCGCAATTGTCCCGACGCCAGGATTTCTGATTGAGTCCCTAAGATTCCAATGATCGAGTCTAAACCCTGGAACTCGTCTTTTCCCTGATTGCGAATGGAAGCAAGGGTATCGAGGCCTATTTCGCCAAACTGGTAGTAAAGATCAATTTGTCTTTGCGCATTCGCTGTAGGTGTTGCGCTGGGAGTGGGACTGGGAGTTGCTATCAAGTTTTCTGAAGGGACCTCGGTATCACTGCTGGTTTCTCTTTCGTCCTCAGGAAAGGAATCTGTAGGCTCTTCGTCAATGGAGTAGTTTTGTTTGGCAGTTCTCGGCACTTCCACATCAAAAGCGCGATCGCTTCGTTGACTGCGAATGAAAAGGGCAGCTATAGACACAAGAAATACGAGGGCGATCAGCTGAAAGATCAAACTCTTAACAAGCCGATTAAAAAAGGGTGCCTTCTTCGGTTGATAGCGTTCCATATCAACACCGCACGAAGCACAGTATTTATCTTCGGGTTGTTCAAAACCACATTTGGGGCAGTTCACCATCATGGCGCACCCTTTCAGTCCTTTATCTAAGTCTAACACAGCCAGACACTGGCCAAGAAACGATCTATGACGCTTGACGCAAAGAATCGATATCCTTAATGTGGGTAAAGGTGGTGAAAAGTGGAATAATGTGGAACTGACCAAAGGTCCATGGAAGGACCTGTTCCATCTTCCCCTTTATTAATTCTAGGACGGAGTTAAGGTGAAAGCAATTTTTCGCGGTCGATTTCATGCAAAGCTTGATGGTAAGGGGCGCCTATCCCTGCCGGCGGGATTGCGTGGTTGTTTTCAGGAAGACTCCATACAGGCTGTTATTACGAATTCGATTTATAAAAAGTCCCCCTGTCTGGATATCTATTTGCCGGATGAGTGGGAGAAGCTCGAGGCAAAGATCGACAAGCTCTCAAAATTGAAACCATCCGTTCAAGCTTATCAGCGATTTTATATCTCTGGTGGCCAGTCAATTGAAGCCGACTCACAGTCTCGAATTTTACTTCCCAAAAGTCTTCGATCCTACGCAGGTCTAAAAGGTGAGGTCGTACTCGTGGGAATGGGTAATAAACTTGAGCTTTGGGATGAGAGCCAGTGGAATAAAGTTCACAGCAATCTTGCGCAAAACTTTGAAGAAACTTTGGCCGAAATCGCAGAGCTAGAATTACAAGGAGACGAATAGTGGATCATGTTCCTGTTCTTCTCCAAGAGGTCATCGATGGCTTCAAAGATTCCCCGACCTCGAAATCGAGTTACTACGACGGAACCTTTGGGCGCGGTGGGCATTTTGCCGAAGTACTCAAAGAGTTTAATCCGGATCTTTGTATTGGAAGTGACGGCGATCTCGCTGCAATAGAATACGGTCGAGAACTCTTTAAAGGGCGAATTGCCTCGGGCCAAGTTCATTTGATTCAGGGAAGCTATACACAATTTGAAGAATTGAAAGAAGAGAATGAATTATTGCGTGCGCCTTTTGATTTAATGCTTCTCGATCTGGGAGTCAGTTCTCCTCAATTAGATCAAGGCGATAGAGGTTTTAGCTTTTATCATGAAGGCCCACTCGATATGAGGATGGATCAGAGGCAAAGTCAGACAGCAGCGGGCATAATTAACGACTGGCATGCTGACGATTTAATTCGCCTCTTCCAGGATTACGGAGAGATTCGCAGGCCCTATCGCGTCGTGCGAGCGATTGTTAATGATCGAGAATCAAAGCCATTTGAGACGACAAAACAGTTGAGCTCTTTGATTGAAAGAATTGAGGGTTGGAGAAAAAAAGGGAGTCACCCGGCAACTCGCTTTTTTCTCGCATTAAGAATGGCTGTTAATAATGAGTTGAAGGGTCTTGAAGAGGGATTACCTCAACTTATGAAATCATTAAATGATGGCGGTAGACTTGCCATTATTAGTTTTCACTCCCTCGAAGACCGCATCGTAAAAAATATTTTTAGAGATGGATTAGGTCTAGGCTTTGCCGTTAATAAGAAAGTAATCAAGCCTTCCCAAGGGGAAGAGAAGAAAAATACAAGATCTCGCAGTTCAAAACTTAGGATTTTTCAACGAGGAGAAAAGCAATGAGTTTTAAGGAATCGGGGCAAATGAAACCCCTTCTCAGTATTTTTATTTTTATAATGTGTCTGTTTACAATTGTTTTTTTTAGAATGGAGTCTCGGCGACTGGGATACACTGTTTTAAAGATGACCCATTCAGCCAATCAGATGAAGAGTCAATACCAATCGGAATTGGTAAAGTTGGCGCGAATCAATGATCCGCAGAATTTACAACAGTATGCGATGTCTACTCTTACATTAAAAAAGGCTAAACAAGGTCAAATTATTCATATGACAGAAGAAGGCTTTGCGGTAAGCCAGTAGTGAAAAACAGGATACTCTTACTTTTCTTTGGATTTATCTTTTTGTGGCTTCTTCTTATTGCGAGAGGTGCTCAGCTGCAATTATTCCCCAGTGAAAAGTTACTGAGTATTAAGCAGCGACAATTTAATAAAAAAATTACTCTCAGTTCAAAACGTGGCGATATCCTCGATCGAAATAATATTGAACTGGCAGTGTCTATTAATTCGTTTTCACTTTACGCAGACCCTTCATTAATCGATCAGCCAAAGACCCTGGCCCGTAAGCTTTCGAAGGTGTTAAAAATTTCAAGAAAGCCGCTCTATAAAAAGCTTAAACAAAAGAAGAGTCGATTCAAATGGATCAAGCGCAAGCTCGATCAAAAAACCTACGAAGAAATAAAATCCTGGAAGGTCCGAGGATTGGCCTTTAAAAAAGAGCCGAAGAGAATTTATCCCAATGGTCGTCTTCTCTCGCAAGTTTTAGGACTGGTTGGTTATGAACAACAAGGATTAGAGGGCTTAGAATCTCGTTACGAAGACCACCTTTCTGGAAACAAAAAAGAAGTCAGAGTTCATAAAGATGCGAGGGGCCGCCCACTTCTCGAAAATGGTCACGTTTTTATTTCTAATCCTAACGGAGGCGACATTCAACTTACCATTGATCGAGATCTTCAATTCACATTGCAAGAAGAGCTCAATCAAGCCGTTCATGAGCATCAGGCTGACCGAGCTTATGGAGTCGTTCTAGATGCGCAAACATCTGAAGTGCTGGCTATAGCGAGTACTCCGACCTACGACAATAATAGGTCCCTCAAGGTACCTGCGAGTCACCGTCGTATTCACAGTATTTCCGATGCCTTTGAGCCAGGAAGTACACTAAAGACTCTATTTGTTGCAGGTGCCCTGCAATCCGGTAAGTATAAACCGAACACTGTCATAGATGCCGGTGATGGCTTTATGCAAATTGGTCGTCGCCGGATTCACGAAGCCGATGATCATCACAAGTTTGGCAAGATCACAGTTTCAGAAGTGCTGGCCCGTTCCTCAAATGTCGGTGTGTCTCGGATGGGGCTCGATTTAGGAAGTAAAAAGGTTCACGAAATCCTTTCAAGCTTTGGCTTTGGTCAAGAACTGGGAATAGAACTCCCTGGTGAAGCCAGAGGAATTCTCCATAAACCACCTTACAATAAACATTTATTGGCAAGTATATCCTTTGGTCACGGGGTGACCGCAACGCCCCTGCAAATGGCGTCGGCCTATTCGGTGATTGCAAATGGCGGTCTCCTCTATCGACCGCGTATCGTAAAAGCCAATCGAAATCCTTTGACTGGAGAATGGACCGAATCGAGTCCTGAGTTAATTCGAAGAGTGATTGATAAAAAAGTTGCCGAGCAAATGCGTTTAATGATGACATTCGTAACCGGACAACTGGGCACAGGGCAAAATGCGCGAGTCGAAGGGTTTCCTGTTTCTGGAAAAACCGGTACTGCCCAAAAGGTGAACCCCGCGGGTGGCGGTTATTTGGATGGTGCCTACATATCGAGTTTCGCCGGTTTTTTGCCAGCCAATGACCCGCGCTTTGTTATATATATTGCCATCGATTACCCCAAAGAAGAATATTACGGTTCTCAAGTCGCAGCCCCTGTTTTTTCGAGGGTTGCCAAATATGCCATTCGAAAATTTGGCCTCGCTCCCGTTCTTCTCTCTAAAAAGCAGGTCATCGAGAAGGACCCCTTTAAAAAAATCAAAAAGAAAGTTTCAGTTAAAGTTGGTGATGATGTGGAGCCCGATCAAATGGGTGATCTTATTGGGGAGAAATCTAAAATATATTCCAAAATGCCTAATCTCAATGGAAAGAGTCTACGGGAAGTTATTAGGAGTCTTCAAGGGTACCCCAATAAAGTTCATATTTCGGGAAAAGGGGCGGTCGTCGTCGACACTCTACCGCGAAGTGGTAAGTCCATCGAAGGAAGGCCTATCACCCTAATATTCGGAGCACAGCCCAAGGTCTCCAAAAAAAGTGAGAAGTTCTAGGTAAAAAAAAAGAATCGAAATTTGTCATTGGGTTTGTTTTTTGGGGTCGTGGATCCGTCGTTCTCGCGAATAATCTCCGTCTTGAATTGGATCGAGTGAAAGCTCATTGATCATCAGGTGCTTTGGTTGTTGGATTAACCAATCGATGAGCTCCGCTATATAATCTTTATTGATTTTATTTTTACTGGGATGTTTTTCTTGGGTTTTTCCAGTGTCGACGTAGCCGGGAGAGAGAAGTGTTACTCGGATTCCAGTTCCAGCCAGAGCGTTGAGAGAGAGCTGGCGACACAATTGTTTGAGGGCTACTTTTTCGACGGGATACATGCGGCTTCCACCGCGTATTCCAATATCGGCGGTTGACCCCAAGCAAATTATTAAACCTTCTTTTTTTTCCTCGAGCCAGCGCTCATAGACTTTGTGAAGGAGGAGGCTTTGGTGCATTCTCCACAGAGCCGAGTTATTGATAAAAACATCGTATTCAAGTGACATTTCTGCCACCTTATCCCAGTTCTTACCTTGAGTGAGGTCGATACCAGAGCTTCGACTAATACAAGTCACCTTCAAGCGATCATTAACAGCCTTGCAGATTCCATATTCCGGGTTACCGGTCATCAGTATTTTTGCCATGAACTAATTTCAACATTTGCCATTAAAAAGCTCAAGTTTAATTCCTCAAATACTCTCGAAGACCAAGTTGCGGTGGCCCCTGTATTTTCTACTCGAGTCCTTGGTCCCTTGTGCCTATCAATTTAATTTCACTGTGGAATAGGAGTTGCTCATTCTGGGCTCCATTGAAGGAGTTTCCGGTGCTCAGGTATTTATTGTTAGCGATCGTACCAATTGTTTTGTTTGCACAAAATGGTCTTGCTTTAAACGCAGGAGACTTTCTTCGATACCCAGTGAAGGTTAAGCCTAAGTTTTACGACCGTTGGATTTCTGACCGCTTTGTTCTCTATACCCGTGAAGGTGTTCATGTCCCTGCCAACCTTTTAATGATGTTCTCTTTAAAGGTTTGTGTCGATTTCAGTAGGGAATCTTGTACTACCACTTACGATAATTTTGAAGCTGTGCAAAAGGCAGTTAAGCTAAGATATGCGACGGCGGTACTACCGCAAAATCGACAAGATAATAGAGACCCCCTTCTCAGTATCACTGAAATAATCGACCTCGGTATAAGAAACAGTGTCGAAGACAAGACATTTACGACAACCAGTTCTTGGGTCATGATGTCGGATAGTTTGCGCCTTAATGTACGTATGAGAGAAACAGACAATCGTACCGGTCAGGTCAAGACGATGACCACTCACGTGGACTTTATCATAGATGAGCGTTTCGGTGACCTTGAGATGGAGTTTGTCGATGTTGTAAGGGATCGTCCTTTCTTGCAAAGACCAAGTCAGCTCTCTCAAGACCACCATAAAGATTACGCCGAATCGGTCGTTCGAATTATTAGCAATTTTAACGACTCAAATGGAGTTGCGCGAGCCCAGAGCTCAACGGGATTCTTCTTTAAGAATAGAAATTATCTTGTGACGAATTGGCATGGCCTCGAGGACAATCCCGATTGTCGATTTAATCGCAGATGTTTATTGCAATTCACACATACGGACCGCCATTCACGCGTGCGAAATTTTAATAGCAACGCCAATGTTTTGTATGTCAACGAAGAAGAAGATATTGCGTTCTTAGAAGTTTCAACGCCTCAGAGTATCCCGGCCCGAATTTTGGGGCTCAATAAAAGTTCAGTCAGTTCTGGCCTCATTCTACTGGGATATCCGGTTACCTCAATTGTCAGTAATGAATTAATTTTTTCATATGGTTTTCTCAATGGCAGTGTTGAAAAATGTCATTGTCTTCTTGCCTCGACCTACTCGTCGGTTGGTTTCAGTGGAGGCCCAATAGTCGGTCAGGGCGGGCAAATAGTAGGTCTTTTGGTAAAACAGACTTTTCCTCTAGGCTATGACAATGAGTTTGGAGCATCTCGATTTATCCCTATTGGGCATGTCGAGTCTCGTATTCGTAGCCGCCTTGGTACCAGCTTAGATAGACTTGCACTTAACTAAAATTTACTTTACCTCCTTGAGTGCATGAGTAACACTGGAAGCCATGCAGTTATGTCAGCTTCTCTCTGAATTTTCGAGCTTTCATTTGGGCCCAAGTGGTTCCGAGGAAGTTGATTTTATTACTTCGGATTCCCGTAAAGTTAACTCTTCATCTATTTTTGTTGCTATTAGAGGCAGTCGCCATGATGGTCACGATTTTTTGCCGGAGGTTCTTAAAAAATCACCACTTGCCGTCGTCGTCGAGGATTCTGCATATCTTCCCAAAAATTACGAAGGAGGGCTTCTCGTCGTCGAGGATTCGCGACACGCCTATAATATTTTATCGGCCCGATTTTTTGGACGTCCTGGTGATAATCTCTTTAGCGTTGGTATAACCGGAACCAATGGCAAAACGACGACGAGTTATATCGTTGAGAGTTTACTTAATGCTTTCTCTTGGCCGACAGGTGTCATCGGAACAATTAATCACCATCTTGGCAAAAAAGTTTGGCAAAGTGATTTAACGACGCCCGACTGTTTTAGCTTTCAACAAAGACTGAGTGACTTTAAAGGTGCAGGAGCTGAAGCACTAGCCGTCGAAGTCTCGAGCCATGCCCTTGATCAAAAACGAATTGGCGAAGTCCCTTTTGACGTCGGGATTTTTCTCAATCTTTCTCGGGATCATCTCGATTATCACGACTCGATGGAGGATTACTTCGAAGCCAAGGAGAAGTTATTTAACGAACATTTTCAAAACTCCGAGAAGCCGATAGCCATATTAAATTACGATGACCCTTGGGTGAAAAAAACGGAAGTGGCTGAGCACGCAAAAAAATTGGCCTTCGGCTTTGGTGAGCATCCTTTTCGGATTCATTCATTAGGGCAAACTGTTGGCGGCATGAACTTTACAATTGAAAGTGCTCAGTTCACCGAAGAATTCTTTCTACCAATGATTGGGCCATTCAATGCAATGAATGCCACCGCGGCTATTCTGACAGCATGGTCAGCCGGGGCAAGTTTCGAGACGATTCAGTCGGCGTTAAAAAGTTTTAAGGGTGTTCCGGGTCGCCTGCAAAGGGTTCCAAACGATAAGGCTTATAATATCTTTGTTGATTACGCTCACACTCCCGATGCTCTCAGTAATGTTTTAAATGGCCTCGTCGAACTAAAAAAGAGAGATAAAAATGTGAATCGCATTCTCTGCCTTTTTGGTTGTGGAGGCGATCGAGACAAAGGGAAACGTCCACTAATGATGGAAGCTGCACTCAAATACTCGGATCAGGTTTTTTTGACATCAGACAACCCTAGAACAGAAGATCCTAAACTTATTATGGATGATTGCCTCGAGAAATGTTCGTCTAAAGAACGTCAATCAATCGTGAGTATTGAAAATAGAGGAGAAGCAATTCAAGCTTTAATCGAAAACTGTCAACCAGGAGATATTGCTTTGATCGCTGGTAAGGGGCATGAGGATTACCAGATTATCGGTAGCGAGAAAAAGCATTTTAGCGACTATGAAACGGCAAAGGAAATCGTCAATGGCCTGTAAACTGACACTTTCTGAAATCCAAGAAGCGACCTCGGGAAAAATTCTTTCTCAGAAAAATGCCAACTTTGAGGGGGTGGGCACAGATACCAGAAGAGATTTGAGTCACCAAGTGTTCATAGCCCTTAAGGGTGAAAACTTTGATGCCCATAA
This sequence comes from Bdellovibrionia bacterium, assembly GCA_030424665.1. Lineage (GTDB taxonomy): Bacteria > Bdellovibrionota > Bdellovibrionia > Bdellovibrionales > JAGQZY01 > JAUHWN01. The sequence continues at coordinate 37,176 of JAUHWN010000014.1, forward strand.
ATTTTTGGATTCCGCCGTCGAGAAAGGGGCTCAGTGCCTTCTCATTCACGAGGCTCAAGGGGCGAGCTCGGAACTTCTCGAGAAGGTTAGCGTCGTTCTTGTCGATGATACTTTAAAGGCCTTGCAAAACTTAGGTCGTTTCGTAAGAAAAAGAGAAAACCCTCAAGTTATTGCTATAACTGGGAGTAATGGAAAAACCTCGACCAAAGAGTTTGTTGCGCAGATTTTATCGACCTGTAAAAGGACCCACTGGAGTAAGGGAAGTTTTAATAACCACTGGGGGGTTCCATTAACTCTTCTCGATATGGATCAGGGTTGCGAAATCGCTGTTGTCGAGATGGGCATGAATGACTATGGCGAAATTGAGCAACTCGTGGACATTGCTGAACCCAATTGCGTTTGTGTTACTAATGTGGGTTCAGCTCACATTGGATTTTTTAAATCCCTAGAAAACATAGCAAAAGCCAAAGAAGAAATATACCGTTTTAGTGCTGAAGGCACTACAGCGGTATTTAATCTCGATAATTACTATACCTCCCAGATGTTGCAAAACTGGATAAAGCTTCGAGGTAAAGAAGAGGTGTTAAGGTTTTCTAGGGCGAAGGATGCCCATGCCGAGGTCAATCTCGATATTACCAAGCAATCCAAACAGGGAATTGCTGTAAAAGGGCAGATTGGTGGAATTTCGGGTGAAGCACAGATCCCACTTTTTGGAAGTCACAATCTTGAAAATATTATGGCGGCTGCTTGTTTAGCTTTAAGCGCGGAAATCCCAGCCGAAAAAATTTGGCAGAGTCTTCCGAAATTAAAAACTGCCTGGGGGCGAAGCCACTGGCTCGATCACGCGACAACTGGAGCGCGAATTTTATTTGATGGTTATAATGCGAATCCCGACTCGTTTAAGAGTTTAATGAGTAACTTAAAGTCTCTCGATGAACCAGGAAAACTCATTGGCTGTTTTGGTGAAATGCTCGAATTGGGTGACCTCAGTATGGAGGCCCACGAAAACCTTGGTACCGAGCTTGGGCGCTGTGGTTTTGAACGACTTTGGTTTTTTGGCCCATCAGCGGAGGCCTTTAGAAGGGGTTACCTACGGGAGGGCAGTGAAAAGAGTCTCTTCACGAGTGAAAACTACGACGAAACCATAGCCCACAAACTTCGAGGTGAAATTAGTGCCGACAGCTTAGTTGTTCTTAAGGGCTCGCGCGGGATGCGGGTTGAACGGCTGCTCCCAGAAAGCATCCCCGATAAGACTTCTTAGAATGTAAAAAGCTTTGTAAATTCAGTAATTTACAAACTTTCGCTTGCGATCTTGTCCCGCTTTGTGCTAGAAGATGACTCTATTATAAGTTTTTCATCTCCCGGGGGCACTGGCTTTGTTATATCAGTGGTTGTTTTCACTATCAGAAGACTTCAGTTTCTTTAACGTTTTTAGATATATAACTTTTAGAACCTTCATCGCTTTCTTTACGGCTTTTCTAATGTGTTGGGCATTTGGCCCCATGTTTATCCGCCGCTTAGTGAGAAAACAAATGGGACAGTCTATTCGAGAAGATGGTCCTGAATCCCACAAGAAAAAGGCAGGCACGCCGACCATGGGGGGCGGCTTAATCCTCGCTTCAATTATGGCTCCTTGTCTTTTGTGGATAGATTTAGGAAATGCCCTTGTTTGGGGTGCGATTATCGTGACTCTCAGTTTCGGAGCGATCGGATATATTGATGACTCTCTCAAGGTGCTCAAGAAAAATCACAAGGGACTTTCTGGTAAAATTCGATTACTTCTCGAGTTTTTAATTTCTGGTGTCACGATCTTCTTTTTGATGGAATATCATAATTTATCATCTGTTTTAACGATTCCCTTTTTTAAAAATGTCGCCTTTGATTTAGGTTGGGCTTACATCCCATTTGGATGTTTGGTAATTGTCGGTGCGGCCAACGCCGTGAACTTAACCGATGGTTTAGATGGTCTAGCTATTGTTCCAGTCATCATATCGGCGGGTACATTTGCACTTTTTGCCTATGTAGCTGGTCACTTTGAAATTGCCGAATATTTGCAGATTCCCTTTATTAAAGGATCAGGTGAGCTGGCGCCGCTGGCTGCCTGTGTGGTTGCCGCTGGTTTAGGGTTTTTATGGTACAACACCTATCCTGCCCAGGTTTTTATGGGAGATGTAGGAAGTCTCAGTCTTGGTGGCTTTCTCGGTGTCATGGCCGTGATCACAAAAAATGAATTGGTTTTATTAGTCCTCGGTGGCGTGTTTGTCGTCGAGGCACTTTCAGTAATAACTCAAGTAGCCTCCTTCAAACTGACGGGAAAGCGAGTCTTCCGCATGGCTCCGATCCATCATCACTTTGAATTGAAGGGTCTTGATGAGACTAAAATCATCGTGCGATTTTGGATTATCTCGATTCTATTGGCTGTTTTGAGTTTAGCGACATTAAAGTTGAGGTAAGAGAATGTATTCTGAGGTGAGTGAATTACAGGGTAAAAAAATCATGGTTGTCGGTTTGGCAAAAACGGGAGTCTCTTTGGCTAAGTTTTTGTGTAAGCACGGCGCTAACGTCACAATCAGTGACCATAAATCAAAAGCTGAATTGGCGAACAATTTGGAACTCATTGAAGATCTGCAACTAGAGTACGACCTCGGTGGGCATACGCCCAAGAAGTTTCTTGAGCAAGATTTAATTATCTTGTCTCCGGGTGTCCCTCCGACACTCAAAATTTTCGACTATGCCCGTAGCCATGGAGTATTTGTTACGGGTGAGTTTGAGTTTGCGAATTGGTTTATCAAAGAACCAGTGATTGCGGTCACTGGGACCAATGGTAAAACGACGGTTGCCCGCCTCATTCACAAGATGCTCAAGTTGAGCAATGTCGATGTTTGGATCGGTGGAAATATTGGGACTCCGATGGTCGACTATTTGGCTCGCAGCCAACCGGCGCAAGTTTTGATTGCCGAAGTCTCTAGTTTTCAACTAGAGCACGTCCAGCGTTTTACACCACAAAATGTGGTCTTTACAAACCTGGCAGAGAATCACTTGGATCGTTATAAGTCTATGGAAGACTATATCAACGCCAAGAGAAGAATTTTCTTAAACACGAATCAGGCGACCACATCAATTCTCGATGCCGATGATAATGCGGTAGTTGAGCTCGCAAGAGATCCTTCTGTACAGAGAGGGCGAATTTTCTACTTCTCGAGAAAGCCATCTTTGGAACCACAAATTATGAATATCGGTGGTGCTGTTGCAATCAATGATGAGTTGCGAGTGAGAACGGGCCCCGAGATCGAGTACTTTACAACGAAGAATATGCGCATGCGCGGTTCTCACTCTATAGAGAATTTCATGGCAGCCATTCTTGCTGCCAGAGAGCACGGTGCAACCCATGAAGCCATCCAAGAAGTTATCAATGAGTTTCGTGGACTTGCCCACCGATTAGAGTATGTCCGTCGCGTTGGTGGAGTTGAGTTTTTCAACGATTCAAAGGCAACCAATGTCCATTCGGTGATAAGAGCACTTGAGTCTTTTGACGAAAACGTAATTCTTATCATGGGTGGTAAAGATACAAATCTTTGCTATGAACCTTTGCGCGATAAGATCAAAGCGAAAGTAAAGAACTTAATTCTTTGTGGTGAAGCCAAAGAACGAATCAATCGCGACATTGGTGATATGTCCGAAACATTCTTGATAGGAACCTTTGAAGAAGCCATCCTAATCGCCTATCAGAAATCGCGAATTGGCGACGTTGTACTCTTGTCTCCGGGTTGTTCGAGTTTCGATATGTTCGATAGTTACGAAGAGCGTGGTGATTACTTTAAAGGAATGGTAAAAAACTTTAGATAAGTTTTAATTTTAAAGTTCATTTAAGAATTCAAAAACCTCAGCCAAGGCTGGGGTTTTTTTATTGTGGTGGAGGTTCTGAGTCAGAGACTTAAGGGGTCCAATTAAAGAGGTCAAAGTTGATTTGATAGACTGTTTTGGCGGGTGCAGAGCTAACGACTTCTTTCGCTTTTTTTAGAAACTTAATAAACTCGGCTTGAATTTGCGCCTTTGCTTCTGGTGAAGCAGAAAGTGTTGCCGAGAAAGAGTATTTCTCGTCTTCATCAAGTTCTGATAGTCGGTGAATACTTCGCATTCGAATCAAAGACTGGTGAGCCCAGGTCATCGGTGATTGATTGTCTAGATGAAATCCTTTCTGAAGTACTCGGTAGCTTCCTTTTGTGAACTCGACGAGTTCAAGTTTTTCAAGGGTGGCCAGAATAGATTGAACCTTCTTGCCACTCAGTTGCAGGTCTTGACCAATCTTTTTGGGATCCTTTTGGTATTCGGGAATTCCCAAGAGGACGTGCACAATTTTATTCAATGGATCCGAGTAATATTCCATTTGATAGGCGGGGCCAGAAGGTTTTTTTAGATCCAGGTTCTTTTCAGTACGTAAGTGGATTCGCCTAATACTTTCGATTTGGCTAAGTAGTTTCTCGCGGCGACTTTCTTTTGTGCAATGGTCTTTTTCCCGTAGAAGGATCAAGTAGTCCGTCTCGTTGTCATCGAGCTTCAAGGCTTCGGCCAGGGAGAAGCACTGATCACTACTCAAATTAGCCCTGGCTTTTAGGCAATTTGATAGGTAGGTCGGTTGAATTTCGGCTTCTTTTGCCAGCTTTGCCTGGGTAAATGAGGGGTATTTGAGCTTTCGCTCTTTGAGGGTATCCCTTAAAAAGTCTAAATGATTCAGGTACTTATAAATCATATCTACCTTAGTTTATAAAAAATAAATTATTTCGACCTAAAATATTATTAATTAATTTATCAATAATGCCCCGCGATGTATAGTCCGGATCCAAGATTAAACCTCATAAAGGAGAAATTATGAAATCCCCCATTTTATTAATCATTTTGTTGTTCACTTTTTCATTAAACTCACAAGCTGCACCTCCCATTGGCTGGGGAGCCGATCCCTTACCTGACAATACGGTCGCAACTTGTGGCAATATCTATCTCATCAGTGATAAGGTTTCCGAACCCATCGGCCCTCGTCATCGAGTTTCTGGGATCGATACTAATGGTCGAAAGTTTTCGGTCCAAGTAGGCCAGGATGTCTTTGAAAATGTAGAACTCTACGCATCTCAGGATCCTTACTTTACCCTTAACGATTTCGTTGGTGGGAGCACACTACAACTTTTTTGGGGTGGCTATAAAAAGGCCTTTATTTCTTTTGAAAATGAACCCCGAATTGAAATTGATTGTGAACTTGTAGACTTCTAATTATGGATGGTTTTTTGCACCTAAATGCAGATTCGAGAATTACTATGACGAATATTAGAAATATTGTTTTTTACAGCATATTTATCACTCTCTCTCTCGTTGGATGTAAGCCTTCAGAAGGTGGCAATTCCAGGGAGAATGGGCCGGCCTTTTCTAGAAACGCAATGCTTGTGGGTCAAATCGGTCCTGGTAGTGGAGTGAGTCCCAGTGCCCTACCCGGAGGGGGTAACAATCCCCTAGCCATGGGTGATTGGGAGAGTAGCGGCGGCGACGGAGTCGTTTGTCGTTCTGGTAACTCCGAAGAGATAAAGATTCTCGACGAGTGGGAGTTTCTTTCATATTCCACGAACTACGAAACGCAGTACGATTTTTCGAGTTATTTTAGTGGGGAAAAACTCACACCTTACGAATTTACGAGTGGGATGACTGGCAATGAAATCCTTGAGTTTGTTTTTACCCGGCTGTGGGAGCTGACGCCGCTTTTTGGACAACGTCTCGTGGATTTAAATCAGCGCTTCCCCTTAAAGGATTGGGTCGCTACCGATGAAGATATCGAAGTCAACGACAGTCAGCCCATTGCGGAACTCCCAAGCGAATGTAAACTCGTGCAAATTGCAAATCGAAAAACGCTCTCTACTGAAGGGCAAGTCCCAGAAACTAAGATTTATTACAATAAATCCCTTTTTGACCGGCTCAATGAATTTCAAAAGGCGATGTTGATGACCCATGAGTTTATCTACCTTTTGGCCAAAGAAGGCGGGCACCCCACTTCGGATAGCATTAGAAGACTCATCGCCTTTGTCTTCTCTAAAGAGTTTCACGATGTCGATGTTCCCAGTGAAGGGAGTTTTTCGGGACCTTACCGGGCCATGAGTTTTAGGCAGGTTCTCGACCCTCCCTTTGGCGATTACATGCGGTTTTTCTTGCAAGATGATGTTTACGGAGTCGATTCATCGGACAATCCGATTTACAAAGCAACCATTGAGTTGATGAATTTCTTTCGCGCCAAAATGAAAACGTGTTTGGGTGAAGATTTTGATTCTCTTCCAGACTCCCAAGATAAAAGAAGGACGAGAGGGAGATGTCAAAGTGAGGTTTTTTCTGATCAGGGAGTTTATACGGACCTGTCCCCTGAAGCCAATTTCGTCTATGTGACTCGATTTGTTGATGATCGTGATTGGTTGCGACGGACCTGGAATTCCGAATGGATGTCCCTTCCTAAAAAATCAATGCTCGAAGAACGTGATAGCGATTGGCTCGGTCTTGTGGAGAAGTCCTGTGAACATCTAGATAAAAATACGGACTTTCAATTTATGGAACATCAAGAAAAGGCAAAGTTGTTCTGTCGAAATCTCGACATTGAAGTCAGTCTACTGAGTGAGCGAGATGTGACTAGGAATTACTCCTGTGTCACCGACCCTTTAATGTTTCACTCCGGACAAAGTGAATCCATGTTAGTTTATCACGTGTCAGATCCGATGAATGGTGTCTACGTTGTCCATGAATTTAGTAAGCCCTTTGAAATCGTCGAAGAAAGTATTAGAAGTGTTTGGAAAGAGCATGGCTACCGCAACCGAGAGTTTTACGCGGATTTTGTTTTCAAGTTCTCGGTGGATTCCGCTGACGATCTATTGAATTTGCAGTTCCTGGTGCAAAATAACCCAGATATTATTGAGCGTGTTACCGACCAAAATGGAGAGAAGATTGATTCGGGTCAATGGTCAGTCATTGGTTCCACTTCTGAAGTCAGTCATTTGCAAATCAAAACCGATTGCTTTGTCAGGGAACTCACGGCCAATAAAGAGGCGGCCTATATTCGATAAAAAAAAGCCTTAGTTGACCCTAAGGCTTTTTTGAATTCTCTCGCTATAAGAGATTTCTTAAATACCAATTAAATTTTTGGCTCTGGAATTCGTTGGCAATTAGCAGAAAAAAGGTAGTTACCAAATTGCTGATGAAGAGATTGCCCGGGGCGTAGAATAATACGATCGAAAATATTTTCGGCATTACAATTCTTAAGAAGTGATTGTTGGCTGTTGTTACAAAGGTAGGCTTCGAAAACTGGGTTTTCGCCACCAGTAAAAGTGTAAGCAATTCCAACTTCAGCGCCAAACTCAGGAATATCAACAAGTTTTTGATACTCTCTAAGGTCTGCTCGGTTATCAAATGAGTAACCTAAGCTGATTAAAAAGTTCCAACCAAAGCCACGATCTGGGCTCTTCGCTTTTAAAGCGGTTACTGAACAGAGTAAATCTGCCTGAGCCGATAAACTGGCCATTACAATTGCGCCAATAAGAATAAGTTTTTTCATAAAGCCTCCCTACTTGAGTGCCCAGAGGCTACTGGCCTATGGTCGGGTTGTCGAGAATTTAGGCCTATGACGCAAAGAAAACCGAGCCAGGAAACAATGCAAAAGCTTTGTACTAAATTCTAGTCCAGGATCGACGGAGCTTGTCTAAGGGCATAAAATAATTAGGTGAAATCTGACTTTAAATACGACCCCGTACTATTATTCTCCTGCCTTGCCCTTATGGGCCTCGGCTTAGTTCAGGTTTATTCATCGTCCTATATCTTTGCCATCGAGAAGTATAACGATGGTTTCTTCTTTATTAAGAAGCAGTTTCTCTTCAGCTTTTTGGGAATTCTGATGATTTTTCTCATTCCTCGGATTCCTTTTAAGTACATTAAGAACTATTCATTTCTTTTGTGGATCCTAGCGAGTTTTCTGATGGCTTTGACCTTCGTTCCCGGTATGGGCATCAAGGCGGGGGGAGCGACGCGTTGGTTATCCCTGTTTGGAGGACTGCGTTTTGAGCCGGCTGAGCTTATGAAAATCGGGCTCGTCGCAATTCTAAGTACCTACATTATCCATAGGGACCATGTTTGGGGGCAGTGGAAATGGCCCATGCGAGTCATGGTTATTCTTTTCCCCATGGTCGGCCTCTTGTTGCAGCCTGATTTTGGAAGTTTCGTTCTGTGTTTAGCGGTCGTGCTCGCCCTGAGCTTTGCCTTTGGTCTACCGTGGAAACATATTATTACCTCTGCTTTAATTGTCATACCGAGTATTACGGCGCTCATATTAATGGCTCCCTATCGTAGAAAGCGTATCTTTGCCTTTCTCGACCCATGGTCGAATCCCGATAGCTCTGGCTTTCAGTTGATTCAAAGTATGATGAGTTTTCACTCTGGTGGACTGACTGGAGAAGGTTTGGGAGAGGGGCAGGGAAAGCTTTTCTTTTTACCCGAGGCCCATACCGATTTTACTCTCGCCGTACTCGGTGAAGAAATGGGTTACATTGGATTCTTAGCACTATTAGCCCTCTATGCCTTGATCATTCTAAGGGGCTTTCAAATTTCATTTAATGCTAAGGATACTTTTTTAAAAGCCTTTTCCCTCGGGTTAACAATCGTTTTTGGATTATCCGTTTTTACAAATGTCGGCGTTGTATTAGGCCTTCTGCCAACTAAAGGATTAACTTTACCCTTTATGAGCTATGGTGGAAGCTCCCTGATATCGATGTGTTTTTTACTATCTCTTTTATTGAATGCCGAAGCCGAATATCGTAGAAACAATTCCTATGCAGGACGCTGAAATATTGAAAAAAGAAAAACGCGAAAGAGTAATCATAGCTGGTGGTGGTACGGGCGGACATATCTACCCAGGAATTGCCATTGCCAAGTCGATTCAAGAAAATCATCCAAATATTGAGGTTCATTTTGTTGGGGCCCACGGGGGACTTGAAGAGAAGATTATCCCCCAAGAAGGGTTTCCACTTCACTTGGTCCCCATTGGTAAACTTCACAGTAGTGTAGGGCGCCTGCAACAGCTTAAAACTCTCATTGGTTTACCCTTTGCGTTTCTCAAGAGTTTGTTTCTACTCATACGTCTACGACCAAAGGCCCTTTTAGGAGTCGGTGGTTTTGCTTCGGGTCCCATTATTTTTGTAGCTTCTCTTTTAAACTTTCGAACCGTTCTCTGGGAACCCAATGCCGTTCCCGGTCTTGCCAATAGACTCCTCGCCCGGTGGGTTGATCTATGTCTCGTGGTGTTTAAGGATGCCACCAAGCATCTGAAAAATCCAAAGGTTCTACAATCGGGATTGCCGGTTCGACCCAACATGCAGCCTCATCCGAAGAAAAGAGACAAGTCCTATGGACCCATTCGAATTTTAGTTTTTGGTGGCAGCCAAGGGGCCCACGCCATTAACGATGTTCTTTGTCGTCTATTGATCTCTAAACCGGCTTGGTTGGATCAAGTCGAAATCGTCCATCAAACAGGCCCCAAAGATTTTTCTGAAATCAATCAGGCCTACAAGGATTTGCCCAAGACAATATCAGTCTTCGAATATTTGCACGACATGGATGCAAGAATGGCTTGGGCTGATTTTGTGATTTGCAGAGCTGGGGCGAGTACGGTGGCCGAAATTTGTGCTTGCGAGAAAGCTGCCCTATTTATTCCGCTACCAACGGCCGCGGATAATCACCAGCAAAAAAATGCAGAAGTTCTCGCTGTCCAAGGGGCAGCCCGAATTATTTTACAAAGAGATCTCAGCGAATCGAAACTCGAGGAAGTCATTAAGGACCTCATTGAAAATCCAGAGAGAATTAATGTCCTGGAAGAACGAGTTCGTGACTTTCAATATCCCAATGCTGCAGACCGGATTACGAGACAGCTCTTAGAGGAGGGTCTTAATGAGTAGATTAAGCCAATCGCGCTTTCATTTTATTGGTATCGGTGGAATCGGTATGTCGGGTCTGGCGGAGTTACTTAAAAACATGGGAGCTAAGGTCACGGGGAGTGATCTCAGTGAAAACGCTCAGGTCCAAAGATTAAAAGCGCTCGGTATTCCGATCAAAAAGGGTCATGCGGCTGACAATTTAAGAGACCCTGATGTTGTTGTCTATTCGAGCGCCGTCAAATTGGATAACCCCGAAATACAAGCGGCCCGAGAAAATAAAATTCCTATTATCAGAAGAGCCGAGGCTTTGGCCGAAATCATGCGATTAAAGCGGGGTATTGCCGTAGGTGGAACCCATGGCAAAACGACAACGACAAGTCTTATGGCGTCGGTGTTTATCGAAGCTCAATGGAGTCCGACGGTTGTTGTCGGTGGAAGGCTTGATCTTATTAAGTCCACATCCTTTTTAGGGCAGGGCGAATGGTTGATTGCTGAGGCTGATGAAAGTGATGGAAGTTTTAATCTTCTGAGTCCAGAGATTGCCGTCATTACAAATATCGATAAGGATCACCTCGATCACTATAAGAACTTTGCGGCCGTTCAAGAAGCTTTTTACAATTTCGCCGAGAAGATTCCATTTTATGGATCTGTTATCGCTTGTGGTGATGACCCTATTGTTCGATCGGTCTTCAAAGATTTTTCGAAACGGATTGTATACTATGGTTTCAATGAGGATAACGATCTCATTCTTAAAAAGTCTCGAGGGCAGTATTCGATTTTTAAAGAAAGTATTGAGCTTGGTACCTTTCGTTTACAGGTACCAGGGGAGCACAATGCACTCAATGGCTTAGCAGCATTTGCCGCGGCGATGGAGGCTGGAATTTCCCCTGAAAGTGCTATCAAAGGTTTGTATTCCTTTGCCGGTGTTGACCGGCGCTTTCATCACAAGGGACGTGAACAAGAAGTGGATTTTTACGATGATTATGGTCATCATCCCACCGAGGTGCGTGCGACTTTAAAGGGATTCCGCGA
>JAUHWN010000167.1 GCA_030424665.1 Bdellovibrionia bacterium
TAAAGGTACGGGAAAGTCACTCTATGATATGAACCCTTCGGAATTGGAGACTCTCGGAATTTCAAAGGGGAAAACTTCGAAGATCACTTTCGAAAGTGGAATTACAGTTGAAGGAGAAGTTTCTAAAGTACTTTTTGACACCAACGAGAGACCATTACTCATTACTTGGAATCAGTGCACTTCTCAATTGAATGATGAAACTCTTTTTGAGCCGAGCTGGGGGGAGTTCGATATGGCTACAGGGTCAGAAATAATTTCTGTCTTTGGAGGACCTGCAGATCGAGATACCTATGGTGGAATAGATGAATTTGCTAAAAAAATTATTCCGCCGAGGGTCTTTTCAGAAAACGAAAAAAAGAGACACCAAATATTCTCAAAAGTACGCGAGTGGAGAGAGTCAAATAAAGAAGTAAAAGGCGAAGAGATTGCATCTACCTACGAAACCTCATTGACCGTAAAAAATGACGATTGGCTTTTGTACTTCGAACTCTACGAACTCGCTCTCAAGATGGAATCTCAGTTTTCTCAAAATTTATCAGAAATCAAAAGCACATTGAGAACCCATCTCGAAGCGATCAAATCAAAGTCTGAGAATTTGAATAAGCTAATAAGTATGGGATTGAGTTACGTTGAAAAGTAATCGAAACCCCGTAAAAGTGATTCTCGCTCGACCTATTTATCCGAGAAATATCGGACAGGTGGCAAGGGCGATGACAAACATGGGTTTTAGTGACCTCATTCTCATTGCTCCTCAATGCGAGATTAATATCGAAGCCCAGGAAGGTGCCGCCAGGGCTCAGGGTCCTCTTGAAAATTTAATCACCTATGAATCTTGGGAGGAATTTTTTGAAAAAGAAGAAGATGGTTTGAGAATCGGTTTTTCAAGACGTTCTGGCCGAATGCGACCGGTTCGACAATGGAAAGAATATGTAACCAGTGAATTGAAGTCATTTTTATTTAATCGCCCCCTCCATCTCATTTATGGCCCCGAAGATGCCGGCCTCGATCTTGACGACCTAAAAAGAGTTCATCACATTTGCGAACTCCCCACCTATGGCGAACATGGATCCATGAATCTCGCCCATGCGGTTTTAATTAGTCTTTTTATTTTGCAAGATAATATAAAACTGGACGAACTGATTAGCTATGGTGAAGAGGTTGAGCGCCACGTCTTCCCCGACGAAATGCTCAAAGAGTGGTTAGAAACTCTGGGGTTTGACCTATCTAAGCGGCGGGTTAATGCCCATACAACTCTAAGAAGAATTTTACTTGAAAGTGGCATTACTAGCCGTGAGTGGGAAACCTTAGAGGCGATCGTTCAACAGACCATCCGCAAACTAAAAGATCAATCTGACGATTCCTGATTTTTACCCGCCATTAAATTCCGAGCTGAATAGTACAAATCGGAGCCAACCATGGTTGAACGTGGCCACGAAAGCTCACAAGCCTCTGTCATATTGCTTATGCCAAATTCCTGAGACCAGGAAATACCATTGGTAGATCCAAAGATTTTTGGCGCCATGAAAAGATGAAGTCTGTCCCAGCACCCCTGAAGCAAAAAGGATGAGTGCACAAGGGCCCCACCTTCGACAAGAACCGAATGAATACCAAATTCCAAAAATCGATTTGTTAATTCACTTAATTTAAATGTTCCACTCTCATCTAAACTACAAGTGATATTGTTCATTCCCTTAAATTCAACTGACTCTTCAGTAACGATAAATATATCTTCTGGTGGGTGGTTCTTATGAATATTGCTACCTTCGATAAGATTTTTAGTTTTCCCCTTAGGGTCGAGAACAATTACTTTATTTCGCTTATCAGGAAACTCATCGTGCCTGACATTTAAACTCGGATTGTCTACTTCAAAAGTTTTTCTACCGACCAATATTCCATCGTGAGTTGCTCGAAGATGATGTGCTAATGCTCTAGACTGCTCAGAGGTGATCCATTTGCTCGAACCATCTGAAAGAGCCATTTGGCCATCAATCGATGAAGCCACCTTTAGTGAAATAAAGGCTCGATCCATCCGTTGATTAATGAGAAATTGCTCGGCCAACTCTTCTAGTGGAATTTTGTCACCTAAATATTCTTGGCAGTGAATACCGGAGGCAGAAATAATTTGTGCACCCTTACCAGCAGTTAATGGATTTGGATCCAAAAGACCATAGGTCACAGAGGCTAAAGGCAACTCTTTGATAGCGTTGGCACAAGATGGGGTTCTTCCATCGTGAGCACAAGGCTCGAGAGTAACCACCATATGGGCACCTTCAAGAAGTTTCTTGTCTTTGATTTTTTTAAGAGCGTCGACCTCTGCATGATCTTTGCCTAATTTAGGGTGGAACCCACGAGAAAGCTCCTCCCCTTTTGAGTCAAGGATCACGCAGCCCACTAAAGGATTGGGTGAAACAAAGCCCGCTCCGCGGCGGGCTTCATTAATGGCTAACTCCATTGCACGATCAATATCAAAGGGCAAATTCATTAGAGAACGCCGCGCCTTTGTTGATCACGCTCTATAGCCTCAAATAGAGCTTGAAAATTACCTTCGCCAAAACCTTGATGATTTTTTCTTTGAATAATTTCAAAAAAGATTGGACCACAAACATTTTGCGTAAATATCTGAAGAAGGTACCCCTCTTGATCACCATCGACAAGAATTTTTAAGTTCTTAAGAGTCGTGAGATCTTCGGTCACGCCTGGCACCCGGTCATTAATCATATCATAGTAGGTATCTGGTGTGTCTAAAAATTGAATTCCCGTCTCACGCAACTGAGTGACAGATGCCAAAATATCATTGGTTAAAAGGGCGATGTGTTGAATTCCAGAACCTTTGTACTCATCAAGGTATTCTTGGATCTGGCTTTTAGAGTTTTCAGCATCTGGCTCATTAATTGGAATCGTAATTTTATTGCAAGGTGATCGCATAACTTTTGAAAGAAGACCTGTTTTGGAGCCCTTGATATCAAAGAAACGTCGCTCTTTAAAATTAAAAACGTTCTCATAAAAGTTGCACCATTTTTCCATTTCTCCGAATGGTACGTTATTAGTGAGGTGATCAATCAACTCTAAGCCAAAACCATTTTGCTCTTTCGCTTCAGTATAGTTAAATTCGCCATCATAAATATTCTTATCACCATAATCATCGATAAAATAAACCAGAGAGTCACCAATTCCATAGATAGCTGGATAATCGAAAGTCTTTGCGCCACCATTTCCTTCGTAGGGCTTAGCACCTCTTTCAACGGCAACCTCAAAGGCTTTGCTTTTATCTTTACAGCGAAAACCCGTTGAACAAGCACTCGGACCATGGGACTCAGAAAAGTTTACGGCAAATGTATTGGGCTCAAGATTCAGAAGAATATTTACATCATTTTGACGGTAGAGATTCAGCTTTTTTGTCTTGTGATTTGCGATCTGAACAAAGCCCAACTGCTTGAAAAGCTCCTCTAGTGCCTGGGCATGGGGGCCTGCAAATTCGATAAATTCCATCCCATCAAGACCGACTGGATTATTCTCCATTTTTACCTCCAAAATTTTGGTTCAAAATAGTTCCCATAAGATGAGTATATAAGCAAGGATGCTTGCAAGAAGGAGACTCACTACAGGCTTAAACACAGCCATTTTCCCTATTTTACTTCATTTTTCAAGCAATCCAGGTAAAATAAAAAATAATTAATAATTTTAACAATTTACTGATTTCAGAAGCCCCCTCTTTGAGCTGGTTATAGGATATGAACTTCAAAAACCCAACTACTCAAAAGGGTACGAAGAACAAAGTCGCCCCTTAGAGCATAGAAAAGGTCAAATTTTGCAAATGCAGCAGGAGTTTAAAATCGTAAATATTGAGTCCGTTAGCCTCGAACAGCTCAAAGCCGCCACAGACCTGTTGATTGGCCGAGATTATTATACCGCAAACGAACTCAAAAAATTGCTTTCGGACAAAGATTCGAAGGCTGCATCTTTCGCTCTTCTTAATGGGAACGGTGATTTTATGGGATTTAGAATCAGTCTCGCCTATCCCCATTATCAGGAATTCGTAGATGCCAAGAAATACAGTCCCGATCTTTGGGAATGCGACCTTAAAAACGTCGCCTATTTCAAGAGTCTGTTTCTATTAGAAGAAGTCCGTGGACAAGGATGGGGAACCAAGCTTTCCAAAACTTCAATGGGCGTCTTTAAGAAATTGGGATATAAAAAAATATTCGCACACTCATGGAAAGAGTCTCCATCTAAGTCTTTTTACTATTTAAAAAATCTGGGGTTCCAAGTGATCAAAGAGCACCCCAATTTTTGGTCCGATATTGACTACGAATGCACGCGATGCAAAACACCCCCCTGTGACTGTACCGCTCTTGAAATGTTAGGACCCATCAATGGCTAATGAATCCTATTGGCAAAGTTTGTATTCAAAGTCTGAATTTGAGTTGCCTGCCGCTAGTAAAAACCACTATGACCTTATCATCATGGGAGGCGGACTATCGGGTCTCTCTCTTGCCTATTGGTACGAAAAGAAATTTTCAGATCAGAAAGTTTTAGTCGTCGAAAAAAAAGCGATTGGATCAGGTGCTAGCGGACAAAATGCCGGATTCCTCACCAAAGGATCTTTTCAGTATCTCCATAAACTCTATAAATTATTTGGCCTCGAAAAGGCCTTCGAGATTTTTCGGTTTGCACAACAAAACATCGAATTAATCACTGGTGAATTTGATTTAAAAAAAACTCGGGACTTTCAAGAACAAGGAAGCTACACGATATCAAGTCAGTTTGACAGTGAACTCTTAGTAATAGCTAAGGATCACGGATTTAACTTTAAATTACTCGACGAACCTGTTTTTAACCCTCTAGGGTTAAAGGGTAAAAAAATTATTCTCGACCCTTCAGAAAAGAGTATTAATCCTCTCGAGCTCTGTCGGTCTCTCGTGGAGTCTCTCGAAAACACAGAAATTCTTTATGATGCCATAGTAGAAATCACTGAAGACCCGACTTTTTCTTTAGTAACTGGCAATCAAACACTGACATGTAACCACCTGATCCTCGGGGGCTTTGCTCCTGAAATTATTTTTAGCTCAGAAACATGGTATCAATGCAAAGAGGAACTCGAATTTGTAAAAAACGAAGTATTAGTCACTCAGCCTTTAAAAACTAAAATACTTGGAAACTACTATGATTCAGACGCGCTGGGATACTTTAGACAAACTGCCGATCAAAGGTTGATTGTAGGGGGATATCGGCAGACAACGGGCGGCACTCTCCTTGAAAAATTCCTCAACTCCTTTTGGACACCTTCGTGTATGGAAGAACGAGTTGAAGTCAGTAAAGAGTGGGTTGGCCAACTCGTTATGAGTAAAGATGGTTTACCAATTATTAAAAAGCTTTCAAAAAATAATTCTATACATCTATTTACAGGATTTAGCGGGCACGGTTTGGGAATGATTTTTCACTCAGCTAAGGAGCTGGTGAGTCATCTTTAGTTACGAAGTAGCGCAGCTAGTAACGATAAGTATTGTAATTAATTCGAAAATCCATATTAACCAAGAGCTACTAATAGGCCGCCAGCAATGGCGATACTAATAGCCAACCAATTTCTTCGCTTCAAAGGCTCTTTCAACCAAACAACAGCTAAGATGATGATAAAAATTGATGCCATTTGATTGTAAATGGCTGCCCTCCCGGCCAATGTATATTTAAAACTGAGAAACCAAAACAGTGTTGAGGCAAAGGGACCGAGGACCGTTGAAGATAGGGTCCACTTCAATCGAGAATCAAAGCGAAAGGCTTGTAGAATAAAACCGTATTCCCCACGTATGACATACCAAATGACGAGAAAAAATAATCCGATGGCAAAACGATAAAGTGTAAGATTGAGTACCGATTCGTATTCAACAAGTTCTTTGACCATAAGGACCGTTCCCGCGTGGGAGAACTGGGCCAGAAGTCCATAGGTTAAACCGATCCACAGTTCTTTTAATTCAATACCCGGTAACGACCCCCCAGAGCTACCAATAGAAATGCCCAAAATAACAAGTCCGCCGCCTATTAATTCAGTGGGTCCCATGATCTCTGCAAAAAACATATAAGAAAAAACCATGACGATCGGTACATAAAGGCAATCGACAATCGCTTGTAATCCCGCGCCAATTCGATTCAGTGATGCCACATGAAATGTATCACCCAGAGTGACCCCAAGAATTGCACTTCCAACCAATAACCACCATTGGTCTCCTTTAAGGTTCGGAAAGTGCATTTCTCCAAAAATTATAGCTGATATTAAAAACAAAACGAGTGCGCAGAAGTTTTGAAAAACCTTGAGAGGAATCGGCTTAAAGTGAAAGCCAGAGAGCCTTAAAAGAATTATTGTAAAAGCCCAGGAAACTGCCGTGAGAAGGGCATACATATCCCCTAAAAAGGATTGATCCATGCTTAGCCATTATCTTCGTAAAATTTTAATACTTCGTGGTCCGCTTTAATGGATGAAGGGTCCCAACCTCTAAGGTAAAGACCTTCCCCTTCTTGGATGCGACTTAATGCTACGTAGGCCTGGCCAGGCTCCCAAAGTCTTCGCAAATCTACATAAACTTTATCTAAAGTTTGACCTTGGGATTTGTGAATTGTCGTCGACCAAGCGAGGTTCACCGGAAAATTTGTGAGAGTCGCAACCGTTTCACCTTCAGCATCGAGCATGCTAAAGCTGGTTTTTTCAACTTCTACAATCTTTCCAGAAACAAGTTCTAACAAAAGGGTGTTGTTTGAAATCTCTTTTACATAACCGGTTGAACCGTTTACGAACCGACCCTTAGGGTCGTTTTGCAATGTCATGACGTAGGCTCCCACCTTTATTCTCAATTGAGGAGGAACCGGAGCCATCTTTGTCAGTCGGTCTACAAATCGTTGGGCACCCGAGTACACAGATTCGATAATAATCTCTTCTGACTCAATTTCTTCGAGTTTTTGGTTATTAAAGTCAGAAACCATATTCTTTCTCGGAAAGAGTCTCGTAAGGTCGACATCAACGGATATATCATCGAGTTTAGAGTCGAGATAGGATTTAACCCGATCAGTAACTCGACCTTCGCGAACCTCTTCAAGAATTTCCATGTAATCTTTGTCTTTACAGCGAGTTTGCTCTCTGAGAAGACTGAGCTTGAAATCAGAAAATTGCCAAACGGGGTCCAAAAAAGCCCAATCTTTTTGCGCCTGCCCCCTAGTAACGGGGGGCAATTGAGCGAAGTCTCCCACTACGATCACCTGAAGTCCGCCCCAGGGACTGTCTTTACTACGGGCCAGTCGGCTTATTTCTTCAGCAGCCTGTAATACTTCTGACGAAAGCATCGATACTTCATCTATAATGACCCCTTGAACTTTTTGAAGTCTTTTCACGAGTCTCTTATTAGAAAGGGCTTTTTCTACGGTTTTCTCAACTCCACCCTCAAGAATTCCCAACCCAAAAAAACTGTGAAATGTCCTACCACCAACTAAGACTGACGCAGCCCCAGTGCTAGCTAATATTGGAAAGGCCTTCGCATCGAGAGTTTTATGGAAGTGTTTTATTAGGAAGCTTTTTCCCGTTCCGGCTCCACCTGACAAAAATGTATTCTCACCGGATTTCAGTTGTTTTAGGGCTTTTTCTTGGCAGGGGGTCAATTCGACGGAATTCTCTAACATATCCTGGACTTTAGACGATGAATCGATCGGAAAGCAACAAGTCTTTGATTCGCGTCATCCCTATGCCACTGGGCCTTATCAGGAGAAAATAAAGAGTTATAAGTGAGGTACCTATTTAATGAAGTCACGCGTTTTTACTAATCGAACTCTGAATCTGCGAAAAATCAAATATATTGGCCTAGATATGGATCATACCTTGGTGAAATACAATACCCAAGAATTTGAAGCTTTGGCCCATAAGTGTATGAAAGAAAAACTAATTAACCGGGGCTACCCTGACATAATTGGTGAATTGCCCTTTGAATTTGAGCAGGCGATCCGCGGCCTGGTTATTGACGAAGCCCGGGGTAATCTTCTTAAACTTTCTCGGCATGGAGCAATTAGGGCAAGTCGCCACGGCACAAAACGAATGGACTTCCAAACCCAGCAACAAATATACACTGGGACCTATGTTGATTTAGGTGACCCAAATTTTTCAGCTATCGATACTGCTTTTTCTATTTCAGTAGCGGTTCTTTATTCGCAGTTAGTGGACTACAAACTGAAAAATCCCAGTCTTGATTTTCCTGAGCACA
>JAUHWN010000168.1 GCA_030424665.1 Bdellovibrionia bacterium
CATCCGCATGACAGCATATCACACGCGGAAGATCGATCCGAGCTTCTTCCCGAGCATCAACGACGCGCCGAACAGGGTAATGGTCAGCAGGGTCATCCCCCACACACCCATCGCCGACGCGATGTAAATCCCGTCGCCCAACCGGTTCGTGAACTCAAAGATCATCTTCGTGATCGGGAAGTGGTCGCTCCGCTGAGCGAGGATCAGCGAGTCCGAGACCTCGAGCATTGAGAAACTGAACACCAACAACCCGCCCGCGATGAGGTTCGCCATGAGCAACGGCACGATCACCTTCCGCACCGCGGTGATCCGCGAAGCGCCCAGGTTCACCGCCGCCTCCTCGAGCTCGCCCGAGGTCTGCTCCAGACCCGAAACGGTTGAACGCACGATATACGGCAAGCGCCGGATCGCGTACGCGATGATCAACAACGGGAACGGGTTGGGGTTCTCGCCGAACACCTCGAGGTTGAGCCAGGTCCCCTCCAAGGGCCCGCCCGCACCGAACGGCCAGCGCAGGGTCATCGCGACATACCCGAACGCCATGACCAGCCCGGGCACCGCGAGGGGCAACATGCACAACGCGTCAAGCAATGAACGCCCCTTGATCGTCGTCCGCACGATCAGGTACCCGATGAGCACCCCGAACGCCATGTTCAGGACCATCGCGATCAACGACAGGATCAACGAGTTCTTGATCGAGTTGAACGACTCGCTCGCGGTGAGCGCCTCGTTGAAATGACTGAAGGTGGGGTCGATTACTCTTTCGAATGTGTCGGAAATGTTGAATTAATGCGCTCGGCTCTAGAGTGCTGTCACAAGGGATGGGGTGAATCGATTATCATTGGAGTTGCCGGAGCCGGGGAAGAAATTAAGACGAGACCTTTCCAACTAGTAACCGGACGGGTGTGGCGGGGCTCTGCCTTTGGCGGAGTAAAAGGTCGAACCGAGCTTCCTGGATACGTCGACAAGTATATGAGTGGAGAAATTAATCTCGATGACCTGGTTACTTATAAATTACCTCTTAGTGAGATTAACAAAGCCTTTGATCTTATGCATGAAGGCAAAAGTATTCGAACAGTCATCGATTTCGATATGTAGGTGAGATGTGAACTATCAAGTTAAGAAAAGCCATAAGACCTTTGCAGGAACGACACATTTTGCTGAGCACGAATCCCAGGTGATTGGAGGGAAGATGAATTTCTCATACTTCCTTCCTCCTTCTGAAAAACCGAAGCATGGAATCGTTTGGTTGTCCGGATTAACCTGCACCGAAGAGAACTTCATGGCCAAGGCGGGTGCCCAGAAAATTTTGGCCGAAAAAGAAGCATTAATCATCTGTCCTGATACGTCTCCTCGAGGACTCGACTTACCAGGTGAACATGATTCATACGACTTCGGCTCTGGAGCTGGATTTTATGTGAATGCGCTCACAGAAGGTTATAAAGATTCCTATCGCATGTATGACTATATCAAAAATGAAGTGGTCGCCCTGGCAAAAGGGTTTGGCGTGAGTCGCCTTTCGATCATGGGTCACTCCATGGGTGGACATGGTGCTCTCGTTCTCGGTTTGCGAGAGCCTGACACTTTCAGCAAAGTTTCGGCTTTTTCACCCATTGTGAATCCTATCCAGTGTCCCTGGGGTGTTAAAGCTTTTACTGGATATCTAGGAGAGGATCGCAAAGACCTGTGGAAAACTTACGATGCCTGTGAGCTGGTCTCTTCGGGACATCAGAGGAATGAGATATTGATCGACCAGGGGACTAATGACGAGTTTTTTGCTGAACAACTTTTAACTTCGAATTTTGAGTCGGCCTGTAAAGAAAGCGGACAAGCTTTGAAAGTCAATTATCGCGAGTCCTATGATCACAGCTACTACTTTATTAGTAGTTTTATACAGTCCCATATTGAGTTTCACTTAAGTTAATTTGTGATTAAGATCCCTCTAATGCGACGCGCTTTCAAATGAAAACTATGTGACAAAGGGATTTTTCAAGCTTATCGAAAATAAATTGATAAAAAAGAGAGGGAATATGAAATTGTTAAAAATTTCTTTACTAGCCATGCTAATCCTAGTGTCGAGCTATGCCTATTCAGAAGAAAGTGAAAATGGACTCAAACATGAAAGCCAGCTTGGTTATGTTTTAAATGGAGGAAACTCGGAGTCTGAGACAACGAGCTTTAAACAACAAACAGAATACAGTTGGACAGAAGATGTACTAAAACTTTCAGGCCACTATGTGCAATCGAGCGGTGTTGTGACCGATACTTCGACTGGCACCAGTAGAAACGAAATTACATCTGAAAACTGGGAAGCTCGACTCAGATATGAAAGAGTTTTAACTCCAAAAAAATTCAATGTTTTTACGACCTATGGTTGGTACGGCGACCGTTTTCAGGGAGTTAAAGAGGGATATTCGACTGATTTGGGTGGTAAGTATTTTTTAGAAAACTCAAAAGTCATCAAACATTTCTTTGAACTTGGTTATCAGTATCGAAAAGAACTCCTTCAGGTTAACCCGACTCCTGCCTGTGTCGGAGTGGGCTCTTGTGGGCACCCTGAATTTCATTACTTGAGATTATACACTCAACTTGATTACGTTTATTCGAAAAACCTTTCTCTAGGTCTTTGGGTTGAGTACTTGCCAAGTATTACCGACTTTTCTGATGATCAGAGAATTAATTATAGTCCTTATTTGACGTCGGTACTTACAGATATGTTTTCACTCAAGGTTTCTTACGAAGGGCGCTACCGATATAAAACGGCCGCACCGGGTTTAAAGAATACGGACTACACATTTACTACGGCCTTAGTTGCAAAATTTTAGGAGAGATCGGTGAAAATATTAAATGAGTTTAAAGAATTCGCAATGAAGGGGAATGTGATAGACCTCGCAGTGGGATTTATCATTGGCGGTGCATTTAAGACGATCGTTACTTCTCTAGTAAATGATATTGTAATGCCACCCATTGGAATGGCGGTTGGCGGAGTGAGTTTTAATCAGCTCTTTTATGCGCTCAATTCTGAGGTTTATGCCACCTTAGAGGAGGCCACTAAAGCTGGAGCACCTGTTCTTCGTTATGGTAACTTTATTCAAACGATTTTTGATTTTCTCATCATTGCCATGGCCGTATTTGTGATGATTAAAGTTGTGACGAAGATGTCTGAAATGAGAAAGAAAGAAGAAGAGGCTGCTCCCGAAGCTCCCGCTGAGCCGAGTGAGGAAATTCTTTTGCTCCGTGATATCAGAGACTCTTTGAAAAAGTAAATGCTTATTGGGGTGCCCATTTTGGGAGTGGTTTTGCCCTTTAGCTTTGTGTAATAAAGAAAAAAGGAAAATCTTTTTTCATTTTGTAAGAAGAAATCATCTATAATCCCCACCTTTTTTATTGCAGCACCCTCGGGATGTTCTGTGATAAAAAGGAGGGGTGGCATCTTGTTTGTATACTTCTCCCTTGGAAAGAGAAGTTTTATGAAGATCTATGCAATTATTTTCCTATTCTTAGTCTATTTGGGGCCCTCAGCGTCTTACAGTCAAACCGCAATTCCTCTTTGCGAAGGGACGATTGAGTCTCTCGTCAAAAGTCGAAAATTTGTTAAAAATTATATAGCCCTGAATTGGCTTTTTCCACAAATCAATACAGCTATCGATATTGGGAATGTGGCCTTCTACTTTTATGAAAATCCTCGATTTGTCGACATCAATCGATTCTTTACTGCAGAGGAGTGGGAGGAAGCCTTTTCCTCGATGCAAAGAGCTCATAGGGTTTTTGGTATTTCTAGAGAAGTCAGCCTCGAAGAACTGGTAATGACAATTCACTCATTTCCTTTAAGCAGACTTCTTCGACATACAGAACGATCTATACGCCTGGTTTTATTTCTTCAAGGTGAGTATTCCTTTGATTCTTTTAAAAACAATGAGCTTATCGATAGTTTTGAGAAAAGTAGGGACTTTGATGAAGTCCGGGAAAGTCTGTCGGAATATTCTAAAACACTTTTAGAGGCTCTAAAGTCAAAAGAGATGGGCGAGGTTTCTCAGAGGTACAAAAGAACTCTTTCGCAAAATTTGAAACCCGATCAAGAGCCCATCAACACAGTTCAAGCGAGTTCTTTTGTTGTTGATTTCCTGGAAGAGAAACTCCTCGAACGTCACCCTGAATTGCGGGTTACATTTAGAGAGTGGGATGGCACTCGAATTAATTATGATCGCACAGCCGCGAGCTGGCTCATCTCAATTATGGTGAATTAATTAAATTGTTCAGAAAGTTCATTGCTGGCTATAGACAACGCCAAAAAAGTTGGTACTCGAGGCCGGACTTGAACCGGCACGTCCGGTAAGGGACCCAGGATTTTAAGTCCTGTGCGTCTACCAATTTCGCCACTCGAGCCTATTTAATTCCTTTTTTGAAAGCCAAAAGAGCCTTCGTTTTTTTGCCATAAGACAAATAAGAAGTTAAGTCATATCGAAGCTAGAGGCTTCTGTCATCTCTCTATTTTAATTTGCTCAAATAATACGCACTTTAGGTTTAAGTTTTTGAAATTACGCAATAAAAAGCCACTTGTGATCTCGTTTTAGATCCTTTACTTCGCGCTTCGGTCTCAATAGAGTGGTTTTTTCGCAAATGATCTTAAAGAGGAGAGTGCAGTCGTGGCCAATTTCTACAGAATGAGATCACCCATTTTTATATCTATTCTTTTGTTTGTGATTCCGGCAGTTTCCAGTCTGACTGAGTCCGAGATTCCCAAAAGTCTAAAAGAAGTTCCTGCTGCTGTGCTCAATCAAAAAGAAAAAGCTCTGGGTCAGTGGATTGAAAAGCAAGAAAAGCAAATGCTTAAAGATCTCGAAAAGATGGTCGCCATAAATACCGGAACTCTTAATAAAGAAGGACTCGACAAGTATCGGAATTATTTGCAGAGAGAATTAAAAGGGCTTGGCTTTACAACCAAGACTGTCGACGGTGGAAAAGTGCCCAAGTTTTCTTGTGAGGGGGGTGAGATTCAGTTTTCTGACCATTTGTTGGCTGAAAAAGCCGGTGCTTCGCAAAAGATCTTACTCAGCGGCCACATGGATACGGTTTTCAACAAAACCCATGACTTTCAGAAGTTTATTCGTCAGGGAGACATCATAAGAGGGCCCGGTGTCCTCGATATGAAAGGTGGCATTTTAGTAATGCTTTACGCCCTAAAGGCTCTCAAAAACCAGGGTGAACTAAAGGATGCTCATATCTCAATCATTCTTAATAGTGATGAAGAAATGGGCTCGCTGGGCTCAAATAAGTTGTTATCCGATCTGGCAAAAAACCACGATTTAGGCCTGGTCTTTGAGGGATCATCTGGTAATCGAATCACTCGAACTCGAAAAGGCTTAGGCCAAGCTCGCTTGGTGTTTAATGGTAAAGCTTCCCATGCCGGATCATCCCATCATAAAGGGGTATCCGCCGTTAAGGAACTCGCCCACAAGGTTTTGAAAATTGAAAAGTTAACGGATTACAATAAGGGAGTGACCGTGAACGTGGGAATGGTGCAGGGGGGAGAAGCGCGAAACACTGTTCCACCTTGTGCTGAGGCGTACGTGGACCTTCGCTACCCGAAAGTCAGTTTGGGTCAAAAACTCCTCAAGCGCATCAAAGACATTGGAAGTGTTGTTGAGGTTAAAAATCCCGAAACCAAAGATGAAGTTAAAACCAAGGTTTGGGGAGTACTGCATAGGCCGGCAAAAGAAGAAAATAAAAAAACCGATGAAATGCTCAAAGAAATTTTTAGTATTTCAAAAACCTTGGGTTTAGAATTAAGGCCCAGTCATTCAGGTGGAGGGACCGATGGATCTATTATGCAGGCGGCGGGCCTTCCCACGGTAGACTCCTTGGGACTTATTGGTTCGGGAGCCCATTCTAATCGAGAGTTAATCAAAGTATCGAGTCTTGTTCACCGAACCCACCTGGCGGCGATTTACCTAAGAAGACTGATCCAGCAGAAAAAGAAGTAAGAATGAAGCTTTTAGACGACTCCATAAATGTCGACTCCCAGGTTTGGGATCGTTTGCGAAAACTCGAAGACCGAGTCATCGAACTCTTTCCTAAGGGTGATCCCAGCCACGACTTACTTCACCTCAAGCGCGTTTTAAAGACCGCTTTGTTTTTAGCGGCGATTGAAAGAGGCGAACTAGAAATTTTAATACCGGCCGTTTTGCTACACGATATTGTTCAAGTGCCTAAGAATAGTCCCAATCGAAGTGCAGCCAGTGAAATGGCAGCCCTAAAAGCTTCAGAAATTCTTGAGCCTTTGGGTTGGTCTAATGATGATATTCAGAAAATTGCCCAAGCCGTTCTCGAGCACAGCTACTCCCGTGGTTTAACAGCGACCTCTTTGGAGTCCGCTATCTTACAAGACTCTGACCGTCTCGATGCCTTAGGGGCTATAGGGATCATGCGAATGGTTGCCTGTGGTACCCTCATGGGAACTCCTTTTTACGAGGATTCAATCGATGTTTTTTCAAAGAATACCTATGAGGATCGTAAATACATAATTGATCACGTATTTACGAAGCTCATACGCCTGCCAGACTTGATGAATTTTCAGTGGTCTAAGGCGGAAGCTCTTAAAAGATTTGAGTTTATGAAGCATTTTCTTCGACAGTTGAGGGCAGAGACTCAGCAAAGTCCCCTCCAAAGCGAAAAAGATGCGATGCGAAATCTTTCCTAATATTTCAAAACTTTTACAGGCCTTTGACCCGAATCCCCTTAAAGTTTAAAAAACGGGGACTTGAAAGGGGATGGGATGCGCCTATTAGTTTTAATGACAATGACACTTCTATTGATTTCTTGCGGGAGCCACGAAAAGCTTTCTGAAAGTGAAAGGTTTAATCGATTTGCGGACCGACTTTTCGATAGTCATGTGGACCGCTCACCACAGTGGCAGACAATGCTCGGAATCAAAAAAGATTATGGGCACCTCGATGACATTTCAGAAGAACGAGAAATCGAAGACCATAAAATTACCATGCAGTTCTTAGAGGAGATCAAGGAGTTTAAACCTGAACTTATGGATGAAAAGACCCGTGTTAGCTATCAACTTTTGCGGTCACGGCTTGAGGAAGGGGTAGAGGACTACCAGTTTCGTCACTTTGGGTTTCCAGTTAATCAGATGTTTGGTACTCACTCCGAAGTCCCATCGTTCATGATCAACATGCACCGAGTTTCTTCGGAAGAAGATATAGTGGCCTATATCTCGAGAATTTCGCAGATCCAGCGACAGTTTGGTCAACTCGTAGATAATATGAAGAAACAAGAAGAAAAGGGCATTGTTCCACCTCGTTTTGTCTATGATCATGTTATCAGAGATATCTCAAATCTACTTGCGGGGAAGCCCTTCGATAAAAAGGGTCAAGAAAGCCCCATTCTCGCTGACTTTAATCAAAAAATTAAAACTCTCAAGCTGAGTCAAGAGGCCGAAGAGAGGTACCGTTCACTTCTAGTGGAGCAGTTAAAGCTTTCTTACTTTCCGGCGTACACGAAACTACTTGCGTTTATGAGAGATCAGAAATCGAGATCTAAAGAAGAGATCGGGCTTTGGGCCCTCCCTGGCGGCGATAAGTACTATCAAATCCGTTTAAAGAGAAGAACGACAACGGATATGACTCCGGAGCAAATTCATCAGTTGGGATTGAGTGAGGTAAAAAGAATTCACGAAGAGATGAATGCTCTTAAGAAGAAAATCGGATTTAAAGGGACTCTTAAGCAGTTTTTTAAGCATGTTAAAAACAAAAGAAGTCTTAAGCTTCCGAATACTCTGGCAGGCAAGAAGAAATATGTACTCGAAGCTAATAAAATTATTGCCGACATGAAAAAGGACTTACCAAAGCTTTTTAATATCGCACCTAAGGCCGACTTAGTCGTAAAGCCCGTCGAAGCCTTTCGTGAAAAATCGGCAGGAATCGCTTTCTACCAGGGTCCTACGAGTGATGGTTCCAGACCGGGCATTTACTATGTGAATACTTACGATATGAATTCGATTCCTCTCCACGAAATGGAAGCATTAGCCTACCACGAGGCCATTCCAGGGCATCACATGCAGATTTCGATCTC
>JAUHWN010000169.1 GCA_030424665.1 Bdellovibrionia bacterium
CCTCTTCGAGTGAGTCCTTTGTTTGGCAGTAGCGCAGGAGTTTTTGCCCCTGTTCGGTGAGCTGAATACCGCTTGAAGTTCTTATAAATAGGCTTAATCCCAACTCTTCTTCGAGGTTGCGTATGCGCTGAGAAAGGGCAGATTGGCTGATATTTAATGCCCTTGCAGCCCCTGAGAAGCTCTGGGCTCTGGCAATTCCTATAAAGGCATCAAGATAAAGCGATGATAGACTCATGCTATTAGATAAACAGATAGATATATTAAATCAATCTATTTTTCTAATATAGTATTTTGATCTATACAAGGCTCTTCGGAATGATCCGGTAACTATTTAGAGGAGAGAGAAATGAAAATGATAATGAAAAAACTGATGAGCTTAGTGGTGGTTTCAACGATGGCTGCCAATGGAGCCCAAGCCTTTCAACTTAACTGCATGAGTGATAACAGCAAGATGGAGGTTCAATACGGTCAAAGTGGGGATAAAGTGAAGGTGACCACGTTGGATGGTAAAGAGTTTTCGTTCCTAACGAAGCTAAGCATTCAGGACTTCAATACAAGATGCGGAATTGAAATGAATCAATTTGCTGGTCTTTACAACTACCTGCCAGAAAAGGCCCTAGGCTTTGTAAATATCAAAAAATTTGGTGACTTCTGTACAGGACAAGTCGTTGCTCAACTTTATCTAGAGCTCAAAGATGCCGTCATTCAAGAACAAATGATTTGTGATTTTACCCTTTAGCAAAAATTCATTTTTAGTCTTTTAAGAACGTTTTAATTTGATACAGCGCGATCTAGATCCCTCATGAGTTTGTTCTCTTTTTTCACCTTGCGATTTGTCATTTTCGGAATCGCAAGGTGTATTATAATTAGATTTGGGATGTAAGAAGGGGTATCTGAATCGTGTTAAAATCTAAAATATCTGTTCGGGTGGCAATGGTCATCACGGTTTCTATTTGGATGACTGTGTCTTTAATAGCATTTCAAAATTGTGGTGCTGATCTTAAAGCCATTCAAGGTGCTGAAAATATTAGTAGTCAAGAAGGGGAAATTAGTAATTCTTATGTCGAAGAGTTTTATGAAGTCAATGACTTCGAAGAAGTTAATAGTGACTTCGAAGTTGAGAATTCAATAGTTAGCTCTGCCGCTTCTAAAAGCTGTCGTAAATCTGATCTTAAGTTTCGCCTTCCCCTCAATGGAGCACAAGGACTGCGTTGGACTATTAATAACTTCGTCGATCTAGCTGGGAGAAAAAATCAATTGCGTGACTATAGAGGAAAAACCGGTCGCAACGCCAAAACCTATGACAATCACGCGGGAATTGATTTTGATGTACCTAATTTTAGAGCCATGCAAAGAAATTATGCCATTGTCGCTGCTGCCCCTGGGGTAGTCGAGAGAATAAAAGAAAACCAATTCGACAAAAATACTAACTGCAACAGAAAAATATGGAATGCAGTACTCATTCGCCATAATAATGGATTTACTTCTACCTATGGACATCTCAAGAAAAACTCTGTGCCGGTCAAGGTCGGGCAAAGAGTCAAGGCCGGACAGAAAATTGGAGTCGTTGGCAGCTCAGGTTGTTCTTATCATCCCCATCTCCATTTTGAAGTCAGAGATTGCGCAAATCGGGTTGTCGATCCCATGCAATCTAATATGTTTCGCACTAAGCCCAATTACAACTCACCATTGCGCTTAATGGATTTGGCATTGAAGGCGGGGCCATTCAAAAGCTATGTTGCCCTTCAAAAACCCCCATTGAACAATACGAAGTCGATATTGCTTGCTCAGAAGTTAGGAATCGGTCTCTACGTTTCTGGATCCAAGGCTCAGGATCTCTATAGGGTTCGTTTTATCAATCCTGATGGCAGGCCGGCATTCAAGCACGAGGTCAGATTATCAAAGGATTTTGATCTATCCCTGTGGCGTTTCGACGCTAAGTTCGGAAGAAGAGGTTTGTGGACCGTCCAGATTTTTTTGAACAATAAAAAGGTTCGAACAGCTAAAGTCCGAGTTCGGTAGAGCCCAGGTCTTTTGAATCGATTAGGTTTCTAAAAAAGAAAGCATAAAAATCCAACTGAGAAAGCGAAAGGTGAAAGCCACTTTCCCTAGAAGGCGGTGAGTATTGAGTCGGTGGTTTCTTTTTTTTAAATTCATAAAACCTAGGGTTAAAGAAGGTAAGTAGGTAAGTACTGCCAAAAGTGCTAAACCAACATGGGTCATTTGCAGTGTAGATAACTCCATTGAAGTGACTGTATCTATGGCTCCACGATTCGACTCTAAAGTTAAAACTAAACTGAGATCCAAAGCTACCCCTGAAAGCATTAAGCTCAAATGGGCTCGAGTTTTTTTTCGTAGCAACACACCAAAACTGAGTAGGCAGAGACTAAGGCTGGCAAGGTACATATAAAAGCTCATGGGCAAAATCACCGCTGTGGTTGCAACGATAACAAGACTCCCAATAAGAACTTTATCCATGGCCGAGAAGTCTACAATTTTTTTCGCTATTCGTTTCATCTTTGCGGAACCCTTTATTCTTAGAATACAGAAGAGAGTAAATTATGACATGTTTTTATGGGTTTTTTAGGAATACTTTCTGCATTTCAGGAGCTTGTTTGGATGAACGTATTCTGAGGAGAAAATAGATGGCTCGATTGAAGGCCTTTCCGCACTATATTACATTTTTTTGCGTCGCTTTGGGCTCTTCCATGGCACAGGGGGCTGAAACTTGTGAATCCTACTTTTTGGGTGATACTGCAGCCGAAGTTGAGGTTTCAGAGGCCTCTCAGGGGGGAACTGCTGCCCAACTTCCCGCTCTTGCCAGTCAAAATACGAGCTTGAGCCTGCCTCCATCGAATGAAGACTTCCTGTCCATTTACATGGGAAGAAACCCAGAAGCCTATAAAACATTAAGAAAATTAATGGGCGGTACCCGGAGAACTTCTTTCTTTTTGACAGAATATTACTTAAAGAAATTGGCCAATGCACTGAACAACACCATTTCTGAACCCGGTCCGTATATTCTTAATCAAATTAAAAATGACTTGCGTTTGAGAACTCAGAACTTTTCTCCGAGTCGCCAGCAGCTTCTCGATATGGGGCTGACTCGCAAAGAATTCAATCGATACCGCCGAATATTTGGAGAGCTACTTTCTATTGGTTCAGACGCTGAAACACTATTTGTTGCGCTCTTTCACTTTACTAATGATTTTTCTATGAAGTTTTTAGTCAAAAAGGTTAAGAGAACAACCGTCGATACGAATTCAGAAATCAATAGAAAGCTTAAGGTTGGAGACACACTTTATTTTACACCTGATGAAATTCCTGAATACGCAAATCTATCCGCACGGGACAAAGTTAAAATTAACGGTATCGACTCAAATGGATTACTTACATTAGACAATGGTTGGTATGGCGTCGGCATCAAGAGTATATACGTAACATGGGGCTGCTATGGAAAAGTTTGTGTTGGAGACGATGTATATTTTAAAGGTTCTCGGTGTACTGTAAAAGGTGTTAAACGAAACTCTCATTCATTGTTTACGATTGACTGTCCAAACAGTAGCAGTAAAGTTTGGTGGAGAGTTCGTTACAGTGATCTTTCAGTAATTGGAGATCGCCCTGAAGCACCACTCCCCGAAGAAATCGAAACAACAGACTACAGTATTGCGCGCCCCTACTGGAAATCAGTAAGAGCCGCTTTTGACTTATTCAGACACTTTCAGTCGATACGCCCTCAAACCGAAAATAGAATTCAGATCGCCCAGGACGATGTGATTCAGCTCGAAGATTTAAGGGATGATCGCTTTGATCAAACAATACAGATTACTGCGAACTCATCTCCTTCAGAGATTGCTGAAGTGACTAATTCCTATATGGAGAGACTGGCCCGCCTTAGAGAAAATACGGTGACAACGGGTATTAACGTCCTCAATGCCGATACCCAATATTTTGATTACTTACTCGAACTTCAAGGCCAAATTGAAGGCGGCTCTGGAGTTGATCGAAATGTCTTTACTCGAATTTTTGGCGCTAGGAACTTACTCGTTGCTCAATCTTTAGAGCAAGTCGATCTACTAAAGAGCCAAATTACTCAATTGGAGCAATTGGCGACTCAGGCTAAAGAAAGACTTGAGTTTATGAAGGGGCTTGAATCCAATTCAAGTGCTCGAACTCAAAGTTTCTATGAATTGCAGATTCAAACCATTGATCATGTTCTCGATAACATGGCTTCGGTAAGGGACTCTGTTCGAAGTCTAGAAACTCAGAGTTCAAGTGAGATGTTCCTTATTCGAAGCTTAATGTCAGCCCTCGAAGATAGGAGTCTACGTGAAAGTGGTATCGATTACTTGAAGGAGCTGATCAAGACAGCCCAGTAGAAATTTCTACTTGTAAAACGAAGTAGACCGTTCAATAGAAGATGAAACTTTTAAAGGGCTAGTCCGTCATGGATTGGCCTTTTTAATCGTAAGAACACAGTTGCCTAAGGAAACCTTAACCTTGAGCTGGACTTAGGTTTTTGTGACACGCATTGAATCTTCACCGGAGTCCTGCTCGGGCACCACAGACCGAGCGCCAGTCTTGTTATAAATTCTTAAGATTATTGAGAGAATTCGATTCAATACTCAATCGCTTCGCGCAATATGCCGAAAAATTAGGTATGGGATGGAATGCAATTATAGCTATCTGGATTATCGCTACGAGTGTTCTAATGATGTCTTTACACTCTTGGCATTCGATTGTCTTTAGTGTCGACGATAGTAAAATTCCATTCACGGTTTTGCAGTCCGAGTCTAGGGTCAATGCGATTCATTTTATTGCAGAGGGATGTTCATGTTCGATTCCTCTGGTTCAGCACCTTGCCAAAAGAAAAGCCACAAAAGGTATTTTTGAGAAAGTCATCATCATCGGAAAAATGTCTGACTCTGTTAGAGAGTTAAAAAAATCGGGTTACGCTGTTGAATCGATGAGTTTCGAAAGGGCGAGAGTCGGTGGGTGGTTGAGTGCGACTCCTCTGCTCGTAGTATATGATCGTGAACAAAAAGTTCACTATGCTAGAGGCTACGCAGAAGGAGCGATCACGCCATTAACTCAATTTTTCGATCAGTCAGTTATTGAAGACGTTAAAAATAATGCCCTAGTTACAAGCAACTATCCTATTCGAGGCTGTGCTGCGGCTAGAAACCTTCAAGCGATGCTCGATCCATTTGGTCTTAAGTACAAAGGGAATGTAAAGTGAATCAGATAAGAAAAACTTATAACGAAAAGATTTTTAAATATTTTCTAGTTGGACTCTTTTGTCATATACCAATTTTTCTCTTTCAAGCCTGGTATTTTTCGACGGAATATTGGGTTGCAGCGGGATTGAGTACGTTTTTCCTCGTTTTGCCAACCCTTTCCTTTCTTCACGATCGAAGTCATGTGCGCAATGGCTACTTAATCGCTTTTTCGGCCATGGTCTTTTCTGGGATAATGATTCATCTTGGTAAGGGTATGATCGAAATGCATTTTCATATTTTCGTAGCACTTGCCGTACTAAGTATTACGGGTTACATGGGCCCGGTGATACTTGCGGCCACCACCGTAGCTGTTCATCATTTAGGTTTTTGGGCATTTCTCCCTTCAAGTGTATTTAACTACGAAGCTGGGCTTGGAATCGTGCTTCTGCACGCGACCTTTGTGGTTGTAGAGACTGTTCCAGCGGTGATGATTGCCTACCGAATGGGAAATTTTATCGATGTCCAAGGTTCAATTTTAAAGAAGCTAAAGACGGTATCAAAAGTAAACCTCGCTAGTGCCAAAGGATTTAAGTCGACCTCCGATGAGCTTTCATCGGGAGCTCAAAGTCAGAGTAAAAATGTGCAGGATACTGTTTCTGCCATCAATGAAATTGAATCTATGACTCGT
Source organism: Bdellovibrionia bacterium (assembly GCA_030424665.1). Lineage (GTDB taxonomy): Bacteria > Bdellovibrionota > Bdellovibrionia > Bdellovibrionales > JAGQZY01 > JAUHWN01. Next base: position 5,908 of record JAUHWN010000169.1, read on the forward strand.
ATGGCGCAATCTACAGCAAGAGAGAGCGTTAAGGTTGTCAATGAAGGAACTGCACTCTCTGAAGCGAGTCAAAGAGATATGGGAACCTTAAATCAAAGAATGGATCTCATTGAGGGGTCTATAGAGAACCTGAATGAAGTTAAGGAAATTGTTGAGCAAGTTCACGCTAAGACGGGCGTGATCAACGACATAGTCGTGAAGACCCAACTTTTATCTTTTAATGCGTCGATTGAGGCGGCCAGGGCTGGAGTTCATGGTAAGGGGTTTGGCGTCGTTGCAGAAGAGGTTGGAAAGCTAGCTCAACTGAGTGGGTCGGCTGCCAAAGAAATTGAAGTTCTTCTAACTCGCTCAAATGCTCAGGTTGAACAGATCGTTAAAAAGATAAATGCCAATGTAAAAGACGGAATTAAAGCCTCTTCGACAGTGAATGAAAACTTTGTTAAGTTAAAAACCCAGTTTGATAAAATTCAATCGAACGTCAAAGAAATTTTAGCCGCTAATGAAGAAAACGAGAAGGGGATGAGTCGAGTCAGTTCTTCTTTGAACCAACTTGGTGTCGTCGCTGAAACCCATGTCAAAGAAGTGGATGCAATCAATAGGTTTTCAAATAGAATCGCAACCAGTAGTCACACGCTCAATGATCTTGTAGATGAAATCAGAGATCGTCTTGACTCAGGGGTCGAGAGTAAAATTAAAGACTGGTCGTCTTCAATGAGAGCTATGGGCAAGAAAGGTTTGACTCAAGCGACTTCGGATGACGAGTTTTCAGACGTCGCTTAAATCAATTAGTTGCAAATTTTTTGCAATTGAACTTTTCCGCTAAGATTCACCTGAGTCCAGGTCTTCGACACTCCATCGGTGCCCTTGTGAAGGTCAAAGCAAGCCTTGTGAAGACTGTCATAGGCTTTTTTTAGTCCAAAATCCATGAGGTCAATCGAGCCATTCAATTCTAAAAGGTTTTCTTTGAAGCTATAGGTAAAGGGAACTTCCTTATCTACGCCATTGATGCTGAGTAGGCCTGTAAACTGACCTTCTTTAACTTTTGATCCAGGTTTTACTTTTCCGCTGATGTAGATTCCACTTTTCATTTTGGCAAGGGAGTTTACAAGTAGATCAAAAAACTTCTCTTTCAACGTTTTATCCCGAGGAGGATTTTTTGTATTAACCGAAGCTACATCAATTTGAAAACTATGTGACTTTAGCCAGGACTCAATGCTTTTGGCCGAATTTGATGTCAACTTTGTGACTTCAAATTTATCAAAAGTACCGGGAACCGCTAACTTGTCAGTGGTTTTAAATGCCGTCCAAGTCATTTCGTGAGAATTGGCCTTCATTTCGTACCGGCAGCTTTTACTCATTGCCTGAGCCGTAGTTGAAAACAAAAAGAGAATTGCAATTAGACTTTTCATAGTGTTCACCTTTGTCGATTGCCCTGTAGCTTACTACTTGCAGATAAGAAATTCATTAATTAATTTCCATTGATGCACTCTTCTGCAATAGAGCTGAGGGCTACGTAGCCCCAAGTTCCGAAGCTCGCTTTTTGTTCAATAAAGACATGAGGACGATTTTTCGGAATCTTAACTTTAAATGTGAGTAATTTTTTGGTTCCTTGGTAATTGAAGACTCGAACGGTGTAGGTTTTTCCCAACCTCAGACCGCGCATTAACGACCATTCTCGTGGAGATATTTTAACTCTCTCATAGTTTTCAATTTGCATTTGAACCTTGGTGCCTGTTCCATTTCTACGTCGTACTCGGGGGGCATCTGCCTCAGTGATTAATCCGGGCTTAAAAGTTTTGCCGATGCAAATGGTTCCACTAAATTCTTTACCGGTCCCGACGATGACCTTTTTCGTCTTTATGGTGCATCCGGAAGTAAAGATGAGTAATAGGCTTATGAGCATGAGTTCTCGCATTCTTTAGATGATATTCCATTGGCAGATGCCTGTCAGTAGACTAATGTAAAGCTCAAATCCAATGGCCTGGGGAGTAATGGGATGACTCGATTGCATATTTCTTTTTTCACTCTTCTGATATTAGTCCTAGGAGCGGGGGGACTTAGCTACCTTCACGGGTTT
>JAUHWN010000259.1 GCA_030424665.1 Bdellovibrionia bacterium
ATAACAAAACTAAAAAAGTACCACCCATCGTAAGAACCCTTGTGGCATCGGTGCGCTTTCCAAACAACGCAAAGCCGGAAGAGCCAAAAAAGAATAAGCCACCTATAGAGAGTCCTATCACCTCGGGGGGCGATAATGGGAATTAGGTCTCGACTCTCTCAAATTCTTCGTAATGAACAAGGTTCCGCCCTCCAACTCGCTCTGGTAACGACAGTACTTCTCATGTTTTTAGCCACAGAAATAGCATCCGAGTCGCTCACTCAATATTTAATCGCCCGCAAAGAAATGAATCGAGTAAGAGCCTATCAGGCGGCAGAAGCCTGCATGGAAATCAACCTTCTCAGACTCAAGCTCTATCAATTTGCTGCCAATTCTCTGGGCGAACAGGCACCAACCGAAATGCTTGATCTGATCTGGCAGATTCCTTTTTCATGGCCGCCGACAGTTCCCGATAGCACCAACAATATTAAAAAAGGTGAAATTCAGAAGCTCGTAGGCGAATCTCTTATGAAGCAACAGTGGATTGGCACGATTCAGCCCGAGGGAAATAAGATAGATATTAATGATCTTGGATCGGTGTCCGAAAAAATTAGAGAGAAGACTAAACAATCTCTCTTGCAAATTTTTACTTCTAAAATCGAGAACGATGAAGAGTTCAATGATCGCTGGGGTAATTTTAATTTTGAAGAGCTCGTAAACAATATCACCGATTGGGTTGATAGTGATTCAAATAGTCTGAATGGCGGCGACGAAAGAGGTTACTACAGAGACCTACCCGACAATGAATATCTCCCTCCCAATCAAAGCTTCAAAACATTCGATGAACTCTTGATGGTTCATGGGATGGAGGACGAAATTTTTGCGCTCCTTAAGGAACGAGTCACTATATTTGGAGTTAAAGGAATCAATATCAACTACGCTGAAAAAGACGTCCTCCTCGGCTTAAGTCCTGAGTTTACTGAGGATGTGGTCGATGAACTGTTAGAGAGACGATCCAACCCAGAACTCGGTGGACCTTTTAAAAATCTCGAAGCCTTTCAAAGTTTTCTCGATGATATGGGAATCGACGGCGAAGAATTTTTAAACGGAAGTATTCCGCTTATCTTCGACCCTGAATTCAATTTTCGACTCGAATGTGTTGGCACCGAAGACAAAGTTGCTCGTAAAATCGTTGCGATCGTTTACGACTTTGATAAGGTAAAAGAGCGCCTTGTTAGTTTCTTAGAAAAAGAAGAGCAGGACCAAAGTGGAGATGGTTCCGATCCGGAAGAAGAAGATCCTTGTAAAGAGATTGAGGATGAGGGCGAAAAGGCAACGTGTATCTGTAATAATAAAACGCCAGCAATTACAGACCCCGCGGAAAAAAGCCAGTGTGTGCAAGAAGAAAAAGAGCGAATTGTGAATGCTAAAAAAGAATCAGACGCTGCAGAAAAAGAAAAGCAAAATAAACCCAAGGTAAAACCTGGCAAACCTAATATAGTTCGCTGGTATGAGGATACTCTATGAAAAGTGTCGGAATTGACATTGGATCTTTTGCAGTT
>JAUHWN010000170.1 GCA_030424665.1 Bdellovibrionia bacterium
AAATTGAGAATGCCGGCGTTGAACTCGATGCCAAAGGCGACCCGATTTTTGATATTAATACGGCAAAGATTAAAGGGAGTTCCATTTACATCGCTGGTGATGTCAATGGGGACAGGCCATTACTCCATGAAGCCGCTGACGAGGGACGAATCGCCGGCTACAATGCCGTCCACGAAGAACAGTGTTTTAGCCGCCGAGCCCTTATCGGCATTACCTTTACCGATCCCAATATCGCTTTTGTTGGAAAGACCTATAAGAATCTCGTCGATGAAAAGATTCCCTTTGTTACCGGAGAGGTTTCTTTTGAAAGCCAGGGGCGCGCTTTGAGTATGCTAAAAAATAAAGGTTTGTTGAAAATTTACGCCCACAAAGAATCAGGTCTCATTTTGGGCGCAGAAATGATGGCTCCATCAGGAGAGCACATGGCTCACCTTATTTCTTGGGCAATTAGTTGGAAAAAGACTGTTCACGAGACCCTAAGCCTTCCATTTTATCATCCCGTCATCGAAGAAGGTCTACGCACGGCCATTCGAAGTGCCGCTAAACAAGTGGGTGACGGCCCCTCCCCTCTTGAGACTCTTCGTTGCCAGGACGATCCTGTCAGCTCCGCCACCTAATCTCATTGGTGGCGTCTTTTTTTTGGCTTGTGGATTCCGCCCTCGATTGACGAATTTCTAAAGTTTCTGTCCAGATGTGGGGTCACTTAATTTCAAAGTCATTTACTTTTTTTCTTTAGGTTCATTGGAACTTTTCAGAATCAACTACATAGAATAATTAAACCTCGAGACAGTGTCGTTCTTGAGTCAGGTTCAGCAGTCGTTCTTTAACTGCAGTCCCAAGCCCTTAAGAAAAGATCTCAACTCGGGAGGTTAAGATGAAATGGATTATAACTTTAATAGTAGCACTCAGTTTTTGGGCTGCTAATGCCGTTGCCGGCGAAGAGTGCACGGGCATGACACAATCAGAAATGAATCAGTGTATGGCTAGTGACTACAAAGCCTCTGATCAAAAATTAAATATGACTTGGATTGAATTACGCGTCTGCAAGATCAACTCTCCTGAAGAATGGGCCTTGATTGTAAAGTCACAAAAGGCCTGGATTCAACTGAAAGAAAGTCAGTGCGAACTTGAAGCGGGTCTCGACTGGGGAATTGAACTCCGAGGCTCTGGCTGGCCCCGCACCTATTTCAGCTGCATGACTGAAATGACCGAGGAGCGAACCGCATTTCTAGGAACGCTTTTCACAGACTGTTACGAGCACAGCGAACCCGGCGAAATGTAAAAGGTCTTTTCAGAGCAAAAAAAAAGCTTTCCTCTTTGGAAAGCTTTTTTTTTACGCATGTGCGCTACCAAAAAGAAGACGCTACCCAGAATGGCTAAGGGGTGCAGTCGCCGTCGCGTACGATGACTTCGTCGATGGCCATATCTGAAAGATAGATAGTACCATTCGGCGGCATGACACCTCTAAATCGGACCAGTACATTTCCTGATGTATATCCCGAGGCACAGAGGTCGGCACTACCGTCGCGCCAAATATCAGTTGCTCCGCTTGCGACATCGACACCAAGATGACTCCAAATACTCGTCCACGAAGACCCGCCATCATCAGAAACTTCAACGTAGAGATTACCCATGTTGTTTCCGCGCTTATTGTATTTAAAATCTAACTGCAGACTACTAGCCGAAGCATCAAAGCTTGTCGTGTGTTCAAAGAAAAATTCATCGTTGGCGTTTACGGGGTTCGAAGCTTCGGTATACATATAATAGCCCGAGCCACCGTAACCTGAAGTGGGGCCCACGTTCGTCGAGCCGGTTTCGCCGGAATTTCGTGACCAATCTCGATCATCACCACCGACGTTGGAAAAATTCCCCAAATCAATCTCAAAATTATCGTAAGTTAAAACACTATTGTCTTTTACCAGAGTTAAGAAATTAAATCCCTGAGATGAACCGTAGAAGTGTTGAACGAGTAAGTCCAGGTCTCCCTCGGGTTCGGCACTGAGATCAAGAGTTGCAGACCAAGCATTTTCAGTACACACCGTATCGGCTGTCCCAGCTCCTCGAACTGCAACGCTACCGCCACTATTAGAACAAGTTCCGTAAATCGTGACCGCAGACTCGTTACCACTCCAGACGAAGCTTTCATCGCTGGCAACTGTCACGCTCGGCGACGGCGCACAAGCTGTGGAATAGATGCGAACGTCATCAAGGGCAATATCAGAGTTCCAAATCGTTCCACTCGAAGGCATCACTCCTCTAAAACGGAGCTTAATATTTCCTGAATTATATCCAAGCCCACACAAATCTACAGCCGCTGATTTCCAAACGTCGGCACCACCGGTTTCTATGTCAGCTCCGATATGGGACCAAATAGCGCTATCCCAAGTGGTTCCACCGTCGGTCGAAACCTCAAGATGCAGATCTCCCATGTCATCTCCGCGCTTATTCCACTTAAAGCTTATCCCCAAGTTATTAGCTCCGGCATCGAGGGTGTTACTTTCTAAATGAAATTCATCGTCGGCAGCAACCGGACTGGATGCTTCAGTATAGATGTACTGACCCGAACCACCGTAACCCGATGTCGGCCCGACACCATTAGAATTAGTGCCACCGGTTCGAGTTGACCAATCCCTTTGATCACCGGCAACATTACTCCAATTGCCGAAGCCGGCTTCGAAATTATCGAGTTGAATATCGTTAGTCACTTCGTATATAACAAACGTCGACGAACAATTCGAAGTGGTAGGACCGGCCGTGTCCGTCCGATTGGCATAAATAATCGATTGTCCTAATGAAAGAGCGGAAGTTGTTAACTCAATACTCGTGCCAGAGGCAACTCCACTGGCAACCTCGGTACTACAAGAACTGTCGGTAAAGAGCTTGACAGTATCGCCATTAGCGACTCCTTCAACATTAATTGTTGGGGTTGTATCGTTATCGGGAGAAGTGGAAGGATTTGATAGACTCAAGCTCGTCGGAGGATCTGGCAAACTCACCCCACTATCGTATTGGTACTGAACAAAAGAACCCGAACAGCTTGAAGTTAATCCGCTGACATTGGTCTGATTGGCATAAAAACTATAAGTGGCTTCCGCTAATGTCGAGATCAGAACCTCAGCGCTTGCACCTGCCGAAGTAATTGAACCAACCTCTGTCGAACACGTATCGTCCGTAAAGACCTTCACCGTGGCACCCACTTCAACACCATTAACTTGAATCAAAGGCGTTGGGTCGTTACTCGGAGAAACATTAGGATTCACAAGTGCTAAACTAGTCGGAGCTGAAGGTGGTGTAAAAATCACCTCGTAGGCGACATTGGCCGTCGAACAGGCCGAAGGCGAAGTCGAAGCGTTATCCCGTTTCGCGTAAAAAGTGTAACTTCCTTCCGCAAGAGAGGCTGATTGCACATTGGCTACTGCTCCCGTCGCTGTTACCGTTCCAACAAGTGATGAACAACCCGAATCCGTAAAGAGATAAACCGTATCGCCATTGGCGACACCCGTGACTTGAATGATCGGGGTCGCATCTCCACTTGGAGACGTCGCCGGATCAAACAGTGATAATCCCGTCGGCATCGAAGCCGGAGTCAGTGAAGAATTTAAAGTATAGGCAACAGTCGCAGCCGAACACCCCGATGAACGATTTCCGTACTCGGCCGTCGCGTAAAAATTGTAAGTAGCGTCGCTCGGTAACGTACTCGAAGCAATGGCAATTGAAGAGCCGGCGGCAACACCCGACCCCACTTCAGTAGTACAGCCCGCCCCTCTATAGAGGCGAATTGTATGTCCGGCTGTCACTCCACTCACTAAAATTTCAGGAGTGGCATCGGCCTCGGGGCTCGAAATCGGATTGAAGAGCGAGAGCCCGCTTGGATCTGCCGGTGTTCCAGTATAGACAATGTACTCAACCGTTGCCGTTGAACAATCCGATGGAGTGCCATTATCTTGAATGGCATAAAAGTCATAGGTTCCGTCGGCTAAGGCCGGCACTGTTAGCGCAATAGTCGAGCCACTGGCCACACCACTCACAACTTCTGTTGTACAAGTATCTTCCGCATACAATCGTACGGTGTTACCACTCGTCACTCCCCCTACTGTAATTTCAGGAGTAGTATCATCCCAGGGAGAACTGACCGGATTAGACAATGCCAAAGAGTTTGGCGCCACTGGCTTCGAAGCGATATCCCAATTATAACTGGCAACCGGGTTTGAAATATTTCCGGCAGCATCGTGAGAGCGCACCTCGAAAGTGTGGTTAGCATAAGAAAGTGTGCCAGTTGTATGAGGACTGGTACACGTGCTCCAGCCACCACCGTCAACTTGGCACTCAAAGTGATCAACACCAGAACCACCATCTGTACCTGAAAATTCAAAAGTCGGCGTTTGATCCGTGTCAGGATCTGGCGGTTGAACATCAATACTTATTGTCGGAAGAGTGGCATCCACGGTCCAAGCGTGTAGGGCTGGAGTCGCATCCACATTTCCAGCACTATCTATGGCCCGAACTTCAAAAGTATGAGCGCCGTCACTAAAGGCCGAACCAAATGTAGTTGGACTTGTACATGCCGTCCAAGACACTCCATCGACCCGACACTCATAGCTTGCCACACCACTCGTGGCGTCCGTTCCCGAAAACTCAAAAGTTGGTATCCCCTCGTTTGAAGGGTCACTCGGAGCCACATCAATTGAAGTATCTGGCCTAACAGTATCCACAGTAAAATAGTAATTATTATTAAGTGCATCCGTCGAAAGAGGAACATCATCTTTAGCCGCAACTTTTACCCGGTAACTGGTTCCTTCAGTCAGGGTACATCCAATGAAATTGTAATCGGTACCTACCGTGTTTTGAGTTGGACAAACATCAATCAAGTCAGCTGAATCGCGAACCACCACATCGTAGTTCGTGGCCCCGGTCGCTGCCTCCCAGTATACATGGGCGAGACTCCCGTTAGTGAGATAATCATCACTGGTCGAGTCGGTGCCACCTTGAATTCCTAGAATATTAAAGTCACCGGGAGCTACGGAATCAATAGACCAACTGTGGGTAGCCGGTGTTGCATCTACGAGGCCAGCATTATCGTAAGCACGAACTTCAAAAGTATGAGCCCCCTGCCCAAGAGTGCTGAGTGTGTAGGGACTCGTGCAGGCACTCCACCCGCCGCTATCAATTTGACATTCAAAACTAGCAACACCACTGGCAGAATCTGTGCCCGAGAACTCAAAAGTCGGAGTGTCGTCAGCATCAGGGTCCCCAGGAGCGACATCAATGGTCGTCGCCGGAGCGACGGTATCCACCATAAAAGTAAATGGATTATTATCCGCAGCCGTTGTTAAATCCGCATCATCTTTTGCCGTGACTTTCACTTTATAGCTTGTGCCCTCAACAAGGGTACAAGATGAAAAGTCAAAATTAGTTCCGGCCGTATTTTGTGTCGCACAAACATCAGCACTATCGGCATTATTACGAATCACGACATCGTAGCTCGATGCACCCGTAGCAACTCCCCAATAAGCGTGGGGATTAAGGCCACTTGTTAAATAAGCATCACTCGAAACATCAGTACCTCCTTGAACCCCAGTTATGCTGAAATTTCCAGGCGGAGTATTATCAATTGTCCAATTGTGGCTCGCCGGCGTGGCATCCACCAGGCCAGCATTATCGAGTGCACGCACCTCAAATGTATGGGCACCTGAACTCAAGGTCGGAGTCGTATAAGGACTTACGCAAGCTCCCCAAGCACCTCCGTCAATTCGACATTCGAAACTAGCGATTCCACTCGTCGCATCAGTTCCAGAAAACTCAAATCCACCCTCGGTACTCGAGTCCGGGTCACTTGGCGCTACATCAATTGTTGTTTCTGGGGCCACTGTATCGACCGTAAAATCAAAGGGACTATTGGTCGCATCAGTACTCAGAGGGACCGCATCTTTGGCTGTTACCTTAACTTTATAGGTTGTTCCTTCGATCAAAGCACAGGCAGAAAAATCGTAATCGGTTCCTGCCGTATTTTGTGGACCACAGATATCAGTGGTATCGCCATCATCGCGAATCACCACATCGTAGCTCGTAGAATCGCTGGAAGTTCCCCAGAAAATGTGGGCCTTGTCACCACTAGTAAGAAAAGCATCGCTGCTGACATCAGCGTTACCCTGAACACCCGTAATTGTGAAATCCCCTGGAGGAGAGTTATCCACCGTCCAATTGTGACTGGCCGGAGTAGTATCGACGAGGCCGGCATTATCGTAGGCTCGAACTTCGAAAGTATGGGCGCCATTTGCAAGGACCGGAGTGGTAAACGGACTCGTGCAAGCATTCCACGATGCACCATCCAAGCGACACTCAAAAGAGTCCACACCACTTGTGGCATCCGTTGCCGAAAATTGAAAACTTGGAGTCGCACTGGCATCGGGATCAGCCGGCGCCACATCAATCGCTGTTTCTGGCGGAGTCACATCCACCGTAAAATCAAAGGGATTATTGCCGGCATCTGTCGTTTGTGCCGCCCCATCTTTGGCCGTAACTTTCACCTTGTAACTGGTACCATCAACGAGGGTACAGACTGCAAAACTATAATCAGTCCCCGCCGTGTTTTGCGTAGCGCAGACATCGGCCGTATCACCGTCATTGCGGACAACGACGTCATAGTTAGTGGCCCCTGTCGATGCATTCCAATAAATATGGGGATTCAATCCCCCACTGAGATAAATATCATTCGTATTGTCAGTACCACCCTGAACTCCGGCAATGGTAAAAGGGCCCGGAGGAGCGGTATCCACTTCCCATGTATGACTGGCCGGAGACCCGTCAACGAGACCGGCGTTATCGATAGCTCGAACTTCAAAGGTGTGACTGCCATCATTCAGAGCAGGATTCAAAGTATGAGGACTAGTACAAGCGGCCCATCCACCGCTGTCGATCTGACATTCAAAACTAGCGACGCCACTCGAAGCATCGGTCCCTGAAAACTCAAATGTTGGAGTCGGATCAGAGTCAGGGTCAGTTGGGGCGACATCTATAGAAGTGTCTGGGGCCACCGTATCGACCGTAAAATCAAAAGAATTATTGCCAGCTGGAGTCGTTAAACCCACTCCATCTCTGGCCGTAACAAAAATTTTATAACTGGTTCCTTCAACCAAGTTACAGGTTGCAAAATTAAAATCAGTATTAGCTGTGTTTTGTGTAGCACAGACATCGGCCGTATCGCCTGCATTTCTGATCAGGACATCGTAATCAGTGGCTCCCGTTGCCGAGCCCCAGTACACGTGGGGATTTAAACTTCCAGTTAAAAAGCCGTCACTCAAGGCATCCGTTCCGCCTTGAACCCCGGTGATATTAAATGACCCCGGAGGAGCCGTGTCGAGAGTCCAAGCGTGGCTAGCAGGAGTCGCATCCACATTTCCAGCATTATCAATAGCACGAACTTCAAAGGTATGATTGCCATCACTCAGAGCAGGATTCAAAGTGTGGGGGCTGGTACACGCAGCCCAACCTCCAGCGTTGACCTGGCATTCAAAACTGGCAATACCACTTCCACCGTCGGTCCCCGAAAATTCAAAAGTCGGGGTCGAATCCGTATCGGGACTCGATGGAGCCACATCGATCGCGGTCTCGGGAGCTGTGGCATCCACAGTCCAAGCAAAACTTGAAATACTATCTTCAACAAGACCAGCAGCATCTGTCGCGCGAACATCAAAGGTGTGAGCCCCATCGGATAAGGCTGAAGGAAAAGTAAAAGGGCTCGTACACACAGCCCAAGAACTTCCGTCTATTCGACATTGAAAGTTAGCAATACCCGAAGTGGCGTCGGTCCCAGAAAATTCAAAAGTGGGAGTGGCATCAGTATCGATCGCGGCTGGAC
>JAUHWN010000171.1 GCA_030424665.1 Bdellovibrionia bacterium
GAAGTATGAAAAGTACTTTTTAGGAGAGATGTATAAAGCCATGCGCAAAACCGCTTCACCCAACGGATATATGAAGCCGAGTATGGCGGAAAAGATTTACCAAGATAAACTTGATCAAGAGTATGTTGATGTATGGGGTAACAAAGGTGGCATTGGTCTCAATGAACTTATTTACAATGAGTTGAAAGAGAAAATTTTACCACAGATTTATGGTGCACCTCAGAAGCTGAGACCCTCTGATTTAAAACCCCTCAATGCACAACCTGAAGTTTATCCCCTGAGTGATCCACCAGCCGAAAAAGTGCAAAAGTCTATCGATGGAAAAGAATTAAAATTTGAAATTCCAAAAGGTAAAAACGGACAAAGTGCGAAGATTCTTAACCCCATGGGTGGAACGATTGAGTCGATTAGTAAAGATTCTAATGGAGCAGTCATTGCAGTTATAAATCATGGAGAGCAATTGCAGAGTCAGCTTAAATTTAAAGGTGACCCTAGACTGTTCTCAGTAGGTGATTCGAGTAAAAAAGGTGACGTTATTGGTCACCTGGATCCCGCATCTCAGACCTTAATCTGGCAAATGAGAGGACGGGTATAAGGAATCCCTTGAGTTTTTAGAAACAATAGGTATTCTCACCACTTAGGAGCGCAAGACTAGACGTCAGTGAGTTTGCGACAGAGTGTTTCATTGTGATACAATTAAGTGGTGAACGTATGCGACCCTGGAGGGTTCAATGAAAGTAACAAAAGGCCAAAACCCATTAATGAAGTCAATCGATTCGGCGAAGGCGAATGATTCGACGAAAGATATCAAGAGCCTGGATAAAAATGCTAAGGCCCAAACGATGAATGCTAATAATGTAGGCAATACCTCGAAGGTCAACGTTTCAGAGCAGGCAAAACATATTCAGAAGGCCAAAGAAATTGCATCCGATCAAAGTATCGATCACGCTAAAGTCGCACGTTTACAAAAGTTAATTGATGAAGGTAAATATAATATCGACGCTTCTGCAGTGGCAGATAGAATGGTCGACGAACACTTTATGATGAAATCATAATGAACTAAGAAAGTAAGAGGACAAGGATGAGCCTCGATAGTAAGACTCTCAAAGAAAATTATTATAAGTCTCTCGTTAGCTGTCTTGAGCAGTTAGTAAAAGTCTATAGGCACCTCCTAGAAGTGGTTCGCCAGGAAAAAGAAATTCTCATTGCTTCTGAGCTCGATGAGCTGGCCGAAAACAACAAAGGTAAAGAGGCAACCCTCATAAAATTGAAGTCTCTTGAGACTCAACGGATCAAGCACGCTAAAGACCTCGCCGGTGTTTGTGGTGTCGATATCGAGCAGCCACGGCTTCTCGAGATTGCGGCCCACTTTTCGGGGGCACAGGCCAACAAGTTGCACAACCTCCATTCGGTTTTGGATTTACTTGTTAGAAGAGTGAACGATCTTAATAAAGAGAATGAACAGCTCGTACAATCAGCGCTCCGATCCATATCGGGAGCGATGGATTCTATTAAAGATGAGTACCAAGATAAGAACACGTATGGTGATAAAGGGGGCATGAAGGCTTCAAAAAATATTGGAGCTTCCATCTTGAGCAAAGATGTATAAGAAGGCTCTAAGGAGGAGCCTTTTGGTTAGGGAATAGGATTTCCCAATGATCGAAACTAGGATGGTTTCGAGGATAGGTTAGGAATGCCGAAGATTAACTCTTTAATGGACATTGGAAAGCGCTCGATGATGAACAGTCAGACGGCGCTACAAACGGTGGGTCATAATATTTCTAATAAGACCACTGAGGGCTACTCCAGACAGAGAGTAGAAATCCAATCCAATCCGGCCGTCGGTGGCGGAAAAAAACGAGTGGGTACAGGTGCCCGCGTAGTCGGAGTGACCCGCACAAATAATCCCTTTTTAGAAAGACAAATAGGTAATGAGCGTTCGACTCAGGGGTTTCTTGATGGAAAGTCAGATAGTCTGAATCGGGTTGAGCAAGTTTACAATGAACAACTCGTCGATGGCTTAAACTCTTCTGTGAGTGATTTTTTCAATTCATTTCGAGAACTCGCCAACAACCCAGAGAACTTAGCGACGAGACAATTGGTTGTAGAGCGTTCTGACGTGATGGCTTCTGATTTTAATCGGGTGAGGCATCAACTGAGGGACATTCAATCCGACCTCGATCAACAAGTGGAGCTTGCTGTTACTGAAATCAATCAGTACGCCAAGGAAATTGCAAGCCTGAATGAAAAAATACAAACTGTTGAACTGACCGGTGCCGATGCGAACGATGAAAGAGATCGAAGGGATCTTCTTATCAAGAAATTGGGTGAGCTTGGTAATATAAAATGGGCCGAAGGTAAAGATAGTCAGGTGGCGATTACCTTAGGTAATGTCGCTGTTCTCGTCGCCGGTAGAGAGCATAGACCTATTGATTTTGCGTCCACTCCGAGGGATGGCAACAAACTCGAGGGGAACTATGACGTCATTTATCATGGAGACAATAAGAGTAACCCGACGACCATTACCAACTTTATAAAGGGCGGTAAGGCGGGAGCCATAATTGAGGTTCGAGATCAAATTGTGACAGGTCTTATCGAAGACCTCGATGAAATGGCTTATACAATTGCGAATGAAGTCAATACCCTGCATCGCGCTGGTTACGATGGTAATTTTCAAAGAGGTCAAAATTTTTTCAATAGTGTCGAGAAAGATCAAGCGGCCGAATTATTAAAAATGAATACTTCTGTACGGGAGGATGTCACAAAAATAGCCGTTGCCGGGCAGCCAGGTTCACCCGGTGACAACCGCGTTGCCAATCTCATTTCTGATTTGCAGTACAAGAAGACAATGCGCGATGGATCAGCTACTTTTGATGACTTTCATAACAAAACGGTGGCAAGTCTTGGTGTCATTACACAAAGTACTCATCGTGAACAAGAAGCTCAGACAAATATCGTCAACCAGCTTAGTAATATTCGAGAAAGCATAAGTGGCGTCAGTATCGACGAAGAAACTACTCAGATGATCAAGTTCCAAAAGGCCTTCGATGCCTCAGCTCGTCTCATTCGCGCCGCTGATGAAATGATGGATACGGTAATTAATTTAAAGAGATATTAGCCCTAGGGCATGATTAACTAACTTAAAACAATGTGATTGGACAAAGGGATAAAAAGGTAAAGTAAGGGATGAGAATCGCAGATAAGATGGCCTATTCACAGGTCGAAACCAGTCTAAATAAAAATAGAGGCGAGATTCAGAAGCTTCAGAATCAGGCTGCGACTCAAAAGCGTATTACTAAGCCTTCGGATGACCCGGTTTCGTCCCACAGAGTACTAGTGCAAAAAACAGAACTCAAAGGTATGGAGCAATACCTAAAAAATATTGCGTCGGCAAAAAACTTTCTTGAGTACTCAGAACAAAGTTTAGGTGAACTTACCGAAGCATTGACTCGAGCAAAAGAGCTGGCAATCGGTCAAGCTAACGATGCCAGTGGTAACTCCGAAACAAGAAGGGTTGTTGCTGCAGAAGTAGAACAGCTTTTTCACCAGGCAGTGAGAATTGGCAACCGTAAATTAGGTGATCGGTTTCTTTTTGGTGGATTTAAGACGACACAGCCACCTTTTGAACTCGATGGTAATTTTCAAGGTGACAATGGGGAGATAAAAATCCCAATTAATAAAGAGGCGAAGGTTGCTATTAATTTGTCTGGAGCTGCGGTATTTAAAGGGGCAGATCTTCGATCTCCGATTCCCGATCCCGAAGTTCAAGAGGAAATGACGCCGACAGAATTAAAATTACAGGATCCGAACAACACCAAAGAGCTGCGCCAAGTTCGAGGACCAGCGTCAATTTCTTCGGTGGCAGTAAAGGATGCTAATGATTTTGAAAGTGAAATGGCCGAAGAACCAAAACCAAAGGAACTTCCTATAGCTGGCAATCCGATGGTGTGGACATTTTCAAGGTGCTCAAGGACCTTGAAATCAGTTTGAAGTCTAATGACAAAGCTGGAGTGCAAGATTCATTGGAAGAAATTGATGAAGCCTTAGCACAAGTTGTTTTGTCGAGGGCAAAACTCGGCGCCCGTGTATCGACGATCGAAAAGACATTTCAAACTCTTCAGCAGGCTGAAATTGATGCGAAATTGGTTCGCTCTCAGGCCGAAGATGTAGATACGTTTGAATTGGTTAATAATATTAATAAGGCTGAAAATACGCTTCAGGCCTCATTGCAAACTTCTTCGAAGTTGATGCAGCCCTCGCTCCTTGATTTTCTCCGCTAAAATTACTTGCGAAAAACTTTTCATTTCAAGGTCACTCAATTCGAGTGAGCATCAAGAAAAATTGGTAATACCTAGAACCGGTTTTGCCCTATAAAACTTATCAAAAAATAGGCAGAACTGGCGTTTTACCTATAAAAATCGCAGTTTTCGGAGGTGACTCCCTGTATCGCTTGACTTTCATCCTGTTAAATAATAGCTAATGCCCCAGCCAAAAATAGCCGATTGAGCCAATAAGAAAGTGTTCGAAACGCTTTTGGAAACTTTGACTAGGACGTTGAAGGAGTCCCAGATGCTGGTGCTAACAAGAAAACTAGGCGAGAGTATCGCCATAGATGATCACATTAAGATAAGAGTCGTTCAGATTAAGGGGAAACAAGTCCGTCTTGGAATCGAGGCCCCACGAGATACGAAAATTCACAGAGAAGAAGTCTATCTCGCTATTCAAGATCAGAACCAAGAGTCAGTTAAAACCGATTCAGAGAAGACGCGCCAAGTCGCTAAGCTCTTGAAATCATAGGTTTTTCTTATAACTCCCTCTTTAATGCCTATTATGGAGATGCTGGACGCGTCAATTTCCACTCTATTAAGGTCCAGTTTTTTCTTGATATCCTCCATAATTACTGAATACTTACATTAGATTTAGCCGTTAATGGTTGTTCGTGTGTCATAGGACTGTGAATAACCTCAATGGGAGGGGAACCCAATGGTGATACAAACCACGCGTTTTGGAGCGGTGACGATTACAAAGGAAGATCTGATCAACTTTCCTGAAGGCCTTCTCGGCTTCAACGATCTTAAGTCCTTTGTCTTGCTCGATGATCCAAATGACGAAATCTTTGCTTGGCTACAAAGCTGCGAAGAAAGTTCTATTGCCTTCCCCGTTCTAGAGCCAGAGTTATTCACAGATAAGTACACCATTAAATTCAATAGACATGAGCTTGAAGCTCTTCAATCTGAAGACCAATCTCGAGTTCGAAGCTTTGCTATAATAACGATTCCAGAAGATCCAACGCAAATGACAGCCAATTTAAAAGCGCCCATCGTCATCAACGTCGAGAGGCGAATTGGTCGCCAGTGCGTCCTTCAAGATAATAGTCTAAACATTAGAGAGCCTATTTTCAGTAAACTCCAGCAGAGAGTTGTACAGAACCCAGGATCTCCTCTCAAGTCTCAGGTGCCTACGACTGGAATGGCGATTCGCCTTCCAGAAATGAATGGCTAACCAAAGACTGTCGTGCTCATCAAATATACTAAGTTTAAATGTAAACTGTAGGCTTTTGCCATTCTAAGCTAAAGGTCGAGGTCTGTAGTCAATTCAGTGCAACTTGATATTGGCCTATAAACACGGACAATAAGCACAAGAACTTATTATTTTTATGGGGAAAATGACATGAAGTTACTTTTAGTATTTATGATCGCTTTTAGTGGAATTATTGCAGTTCAAGCTCAAGCAAAAGATGAACAGTTTAAGCCTAAAATTTCATATGCAAATGATGGTGAGAAGCTAACGATTAAAGAGAGAAAAAAACTAAAATCAAACGAAGGCTATATGGAGCGCGATCTAACTCGAGTGAATAAAGATTGCGGAAAAGTCATACCAATTGTCTTTGATAAGAAATTTGTTAAGCCCTTCATGAAGGCCAACCGAAGCCTTACCATGTGTACAACATTTGCCCAGGGGATTAGTCATTTCTGCAAAGATCCCGATGTTAAAGATACAGTCCTCAAAGCTGTAGAAAAGGTTCAATGCATGTATGGAGAAACTGGGAAAGATCCAAAGTTTGAAGTTAAAAATAAAACTTTTCTTGTAACTTTTGGACCGAATATTTCGAATTCGTGGCAGAAGACAAAAGAGTGGCTTGAGAATAACCTATAAGAGTCCATCAAATTTAGAACTTCAAGAAGCAAGCAGTTTTCTGCTTGCTTCTTTTTTTGCCACCGGACAATAGGCTTATTTGGTTAAATTCACTTGGAGATTGAATCGCTTATGGGAAAAATAGAGTCTAGTGTCTAAAACCTAATAAAGTGGAGCTCCATACTATGAATCGAATCATATTAATCGTTCTATGTTCATTTATGTCTTTTGGTATTATGTCTTTTGGGACAATCTCTGAAGCTAAAGAAGTGAAGTTAAATATCAAGCAAAAGAAAAAGCTAAAGTATTGGCAAAAGCAAATCACCAAATTTGAAGGTCGAATTGAAAAAGCTTGTGGTACAAAGATTCCTATTACACTAGATAAATCGGGTGTTGCGGAATTTTTAGAGAAAAATACCAGTTTGAGTTCTTACTGTGAGTCCATTGCTTATCCGGTAATGACGTTCTGTAAAGACCCCGATGTAAAGTCGACGATTGTAGAGAAAATTAAAAGCATAAAGTGCATGAGAGGTGAACCTAAGGCACTCACTTTTAAAATGGAAGGTACGAGTTACATTGGAACTTTCGGTTTAGGGGCCTCTAATATCAATAGAAAAGCTAAAGAGTGGCTCGAAAATAATCTCTAATAATTTCAAAAATTCTACTATTTTCAAAGGCAAGCTCAAGATCGCTTGCCTTTTTTACGACTTGCTTTCCTTTCAGTCGTCAGGTTCGCAAACTTTACAATGCTAGATCCCAGTAAAAATCTCTGCTAGCCGCCCTTATCCGGCCGTGGTACAAAGCGCCGAAAGAGGGTATTGGTTAGTAAGGGAGTGAATATGTTTTTAAGACAAATTCTTGCAGCAATGATGACGCTACTTTTGTTTTCACAGGGCCTTTTGGCAGCAGAAGAATTTCAGTTCTACCCGGGAATTGGGGAACTCCAGCATCCAATTGTCGATGATCGCGACGATAATCTCTTGGAGCAGCTGTATCCTGTTAACAATAGTGACCTCAGTCAATCTGATCTCATGAATATTTTGCCAACCATCACAGATGTTAAAGAACAGAAAGGTCGAAACCTGTGCACTGTTTTTGCTCTGACTGCTGTTTTGGAGTCAACATTTATCAAAGCAGGAGGTAGCGACCGCATCGATCTATCTGAAGAGTGGTTGCAGTACTTAGTTTCCGTCTACTCTCCATCTGGAGGTGGAAACGGATCTATTGTTTCGAGAAACTTTAACTTGTCTAAGAAGCACGGTATTTCTCAAGAGAGATTTATGAAATATACCCGTGGTGAGTGGTCAGAAAAGAGTCATTCACGAGAGATTAATCAATATTGTAGTGGTCTTGAGGGTATGCTGTTGACTCGATGTATGAATGGCAAGCGACCTTCGAGTTACCTTGGTATGAATGCAGGAGTCTTAGCGGGGCTTCCTGGTGGAGATGATTTTATTGAAGCAAGAGAAAGCGCTACAAATGTTAGGGATGGGTTCACTAAACACCTAAGCGGTGGAGTTGTTGGTAGATCCAGTTCAATAAAAGGTTTATTGCGAGCCAATGAGACTCTAACTCTTGAAATTAATATTTATTATGGCTCGTGGAATATTA
>JAUHWN010000172.1 GCA_030424665.1 Bdellovibrionia bacterium
TCGGTAGGAACATCGCCCATGAGCTTGGACTAGAATCATCATGCCCAACCAGCAAAAAACTGGCACTCTAAGCCATAGCTAGAATCATCATGCCCAACCAGCAAAAAAACCGCGACTCTAAGCCAAAACTAAATTCATCATCATCCCCAACCAGCAAAACAGCCTTTAATCCTGAGCCATATGTAACTTCTTCGCCAAGCTCAGCGACTCAAACAGCCTTTGATCCTGTGCTGTTTCTTTTCGATTTTGTGTCAAAAAAATGGCGCTAAAAATAAATAAGTACCTTGGATCTGAATAGGTCGAGGGCCATAGCCACTTTAGACCTCCCGATCTAAAATAGTGGAGTGGATAGACTAAGTTCCGAAACCCAACATATTGTTTCGCCTGTAAATCAACAAGTGATCGAAGACGGTCACCAATTGAGTGATTGGTTTATTTTTCGCGATGAGCGACATTTCGGCCCTTTAAGCTCAAAACAGGTGAGTCGCTATCTTCTTAAAAAGTGGATTTCCATCGATCACTTTATTTGGCGACCGGGCTTCTCCCAGTGGACTAAAATTAAAGAAATTGAATGTTTCCGGGCCTGTGGTTCGGAAGTGATCAAGAACATGAACGATAATGATTTCTCTCGAGCGGCTCGAGTCGGAACAATCGATCGAATTCAATTTGAACAAAATCAAAGTGATTTGAGTTTTACCAATCAAGTTCAAACAGGTGTTGAGACCATCATCGACGAAGTCGTGCAGAGCCCTATTATCGAGAAGATTAAAGGAAAAATTCCTGCGCCTTACATGGCTAAGATTGATCGAATGGTGAGTTCGGTTGGTATGTCCCGCCGTGAATGGCTCTACAGAAGAGCGTCCATGATTCTTTTTATCATGACCCTCGTTATTGGAGTGACTTTACTTGTTACCAGTGGCCCGGAGAAAAGCTTTGTTGATGAGCTCCCCTCGGATGTAAAGCAAAAGCTATACTCAGTAAGTCAACTCCCAGAAACAACACAAAAAGCGAGTTTCACCCTCATCGAAAAGGATTCGAGTCTTCGCGATCCAGTATTAATGGCGGCAACTAACTTGCCAGTGGGTTCTCAGGTTCGCATTCAAATTAGTGGTGATCCAACGACTCTACTCGGTGCCCATCGTTTTCAAAAAGTGATCGAGTTGAGCCTGAGTTCAAAAATATTCCAAACTCAGCCGATTCGCGAAGTCACAGGGCAGTTTATCCCTGCAGGTTTTTACGATGTTAAAGTGACTTGTACGTCATGTGCAAAAGGAGATCAGGATCTCTATGAGCATCGCTATCTTTTCGGAGTTGAAAATCATGAGTCTTACAAAGCTGAGTTGCGAAGCTTTCACGAACAAACCAGACAGAATGCTCGCCTTGAACTCAACGAGATCGCCGATGTCGTTGACTCGCTAAGAACTCAATATAAGACGAGTATCGATAGTTTCGTAAAAGACTCTACTAATGAAGACCGAAAGTCTTGGGGACTGTTTTCGAGCAATTGGCTCGAACGCCAAAACAAACTCATCGAACTTTTTGAACAAATGAAATCAAGAGAGTTTAGAAAGCAAATATACTATCTTCCTCTCTACGAGCGCTTAAATCGTGTGACGGGTCAGCTCTTTGAGCTGCACATGCTCCAGGACCGAGTTATCTCCAAAGAAGCCAATGCCGAGAAAATTGCTGAGATGACCTCTGAGCTTTCCCAGCAAATTAACTTAAGTCTGCTATTTGTTAAGTCGCAGCACGATCTGATGAATGCGAATTATAATAAAAGTAAAGGATTACCCTCTAAAGTGGGACTGAAACTCAAAGATTGAGGAAAATTTAGGTTATGGAAAACGAAAAGAAAGCGAAAGCCACTGTGACACCAATCCGGGATGCCCAGATGGCCCAGCAAGCCCCTGAAGCGAACACGACTCCGACTACTGGCGGAAGTAATAAGTTTGAGTCCAATGATACAGAAAAAATGAAGCAGGTCGTAGGGCAGATTGACTGGAACTATGAAACCCTCTACGACGATCTCAATGGGTTTATTGAGAGTCACGAAAAGAGCGTTAAGAAGCTTGAAAAAGCTGAAGCCGATAAAATTAAATTTCAATCAGAACTTGCTCGCACGCAAAGACAACTCAATCAACTCAATAAGTCGATTAAAGAAAAAGAAGATAAGATCAATCGCTCTGAAATGACTTTTAAAAGTCGTCTCAATCAGCTTATTCAAGTGAAGAGTGAATTAGAGAAAAAATACAAGATGACTGACGAGAAGAAGCGTCAGCAAGAAAAGGTCGTAAAAAAACTTAATGAAGACCTAAAAGTTAAAGAAGATGAATTAGAATCAGCACTCTTACAGTTGAGCCAAATTAAGCAGAGGTTTTCAAACTTAAATCAATCGTTTTCGGAAAAGCTAGAGTCTTTCAAGAGACGTTATAAAGATAAAGTAGATCTTAAAGAAAAAGCAGCCATAGAAAAGGCGCAAAAGATTACTCTCGAAAGAGATCAGCTTCACTTGCAGATCTCAGAATTAATGAATGATTTTTCAAAGAATAATGATGAGCTTCTTACTTTGCGCAAGCGAGTCAGTGAGCTACAAGAAAGCCGTCAAGGTCTGTTGAAGTCAAAAGATGAGATGACTCGTCAAATTGAAGATCTTCATCACGAAAATGAGAATCTTCAGCGAAGAGCTGAGGAGTTTCAAAAAGAAGAGGATCATTTTGCTCTAAAAATGGGTGAGCGTGGTGAAGCTATAGATAGGCTTCGCAAAAAGGTCTCGTTTTTTGAGGAACAGAAACAGGCGGCAGACAAGCGTCTTGAGCAGTACGAAATCGAAATCAAGAAGTTAACGACTCGAATTCAAAACAAAGAGCTTCAGTTAGACGAGTCCAATCGTGAGATTAATAGGCTTAAGGTTTCAAAGAAAGAGCATGACGGATTGTTGCAGCGTCTTCAGGATCAAGAGGTTCGAGAGAACCAACTCGTTCTTGAGTTAAAGAAAGTCAGGGATGATCTATCGAGCTCAGATAACAAAGTAAAAGAGCTTAAGACGATCATCACCCAATACAAAGATCAAATCGAAGTCCAAGCGGAGTCAGAGAGAGAGCTCCTTAAAACAATCGAAGAAAAAACAAAAGCTGTTGAGACTGAAAAGATTCGCGTTGAAAAGGCACAAATCGAGAGCTCTCATCAGCAAGAGCAGTTAAAGAATGAATTGGATCGTCTATTAAAAACCATCCAATCGAAAGATTCCGAAATAAAGACTCTTAACGAAACAACTCTTAATCTCAATAAGAAGATTGAGATTATGGATGCCGAAAAGGAGCAGTTTCGCGAGAGTATTACCCAACTGAAAAGTCAGAATGAGCGTATTCATCATAAGTTGATTACTGCCAACGAAGATCTAGATCGTCTCAAGACGGAGATCGAAAAGGGTGAAGAGACTATCAAGTCTTTAAGGAGCCAAGTCGCTTCTAAGGAGAACGCCTTTTCTGAACTTAAAAACGAAAAAGAATCAGCTTATTCTGAGTTAAAGAATGAATACGATGGCTTAAAAGCCACATCAGCGGATTTTGAAAGTATTATCGCGCGTAAAGAAAAAATTGTCGAAGATGCGAGGACTCAATATGATGAGCTAACGACTCGATATCAAGAGCTCGTGGAGCAGAATCGCATCATAAATCTCTCCAAAAGTGATTTCGAAAAGAAGATCGCTGTTCGCGATGAAAAAATAGAGACCCTCAACGACGAAGTCGCAAGCCACCAGCGTTTCAATGCCGAAATGCAAAAGGATCTCGAGCGATTTAAAGGGCAAACGGAAGCATTGCAAGCCTATTTAGAGCAAGCTAAAGAAAAGGCTGAAGTGAGTAAAATAGCCATTGCTGAAAAAACAGCAAAGGTGAACGAGTTGAGTGTTGAACTCGAAACCGTTAATAGAGTTAAAGTGGAGCTTGAAGAAAAGCTTGCGGATACTGAAGTTCGGTTTGAAGAGAAAATTCAAAATTACGAAGCCCGTTTTGAAACAATTAATGCGGAAAACAAAGAGATAGCCAGTCGCTATGATGTCATGCGATCAGAAAAGGAACATCTCGAGCGAGAAAAGATTATTTTAGAGAAGAATCTTGAAGCGGCGCAGGAGTCTCTAGAGAATTTCCGCACCGATGTCTTTGAAAAGCAAAGAAAAATCGACGAGCTTCTGATCGTAGAAAAAGAAAAGAATCAGCTCAAAGCTGATATGAAAAAGAATGAAGCAGATTTCAGGCAACAAGTGATGAAGCGCAATTTTGAGATCAATAATCTTAAATCAAAGCTTCAAGAAGTTGAGAGTCAGTCGGTTTCATTTACCGAAGAGAAGCGCAACTTAGAGTTACAAATTGAAGAATTAGTTCATCAAATTGATGAATACTCTTCTAAAGAGGATGCTCTTAATTCAGAGATTAGTGAATCGGTCAGCACTAACGATCGTCTCGAGAGCAAGATTATGTCTCTAGAGGATGATAAAGAAAGTCTTCGCGACGAGGTCAAGACTCTCGAGATTGAACTCACCACGGAGCGCGATCGAATAGAAAAATTTCGTAGAGAGCTTCAAGCTCAACGCGAAGAAAACTTGAGTCGTAAGCTTCAAGAGACGGAATTCACCGAGCGCGAACAAGAATGGTCTGACACTAAGGATCTTTTTGAATCTAAAATTGGAGACCTCAAGCAAGAGATTGCTTCTAAAGAAGAAGAAATTGAGAAGAAGCAGAAGCTGGTTGAAGAGGGGATTGTCGAGCGCAAGCGATGGATGGCGCAGAATGAAGATCTCAAGCAAAAGTTAATGGATCTTCAGCAATCCTATGATGAAGCCAGACAAGAAGTTAAAAACTTTGAAGAAAAGACGGATTCACTCAAAGAAGAGATTCGAGTTCTCAAAGAGCAAATCGCACAAAAAGATAACTCTATTGCAACTTTGAAAGATCGATTTGAGCAAAAATCCACCCATTTCGACACCACAAAGAAACAGCTTGAAGATAAAATTAATTGGTTAAAGTCGGAGCTCGCGAAAAAAGAGAAAGAATATACTCTAGAAATTGAGAGCAAAAACAAAACGATCGAAGCTGTTAAACGCGAGCAAGATAAGATTGCGACGATCGCACAAGAGCGCCAAGATCGAATTGCTAATTATGAAACTAAAGAGATGGAGTATATTAAGCTCCTTGAAAAACGTGAAGCTCAGGTTGAAGAAGAGCGCCAGTCTCGCATGGAATTCCAAGAGAATTACCGTGTCGTTGAGGAGCGTGATGAAAAACTTCAAGCAGAGCTTGAGCAACTCATAGAGGATAAGAAAACTCTGACTCACCAACTCGAACGAGCCACTCAAGAACTTGATGTGACCAAGGTTTCAATGACTGAGGGCCAGAGTCGATTTTCGAGTCTCATCGAAGAGAAGCGACGCCTTGAGGAGAAAATCGAGGCCGACGCCACGATGATCGAAGAGGTCAAACTCTTGAAACAAGAGAATGATCAACTTAAAGAAGAAATGGAAGAGCGCGAGGAGCAGCTTAACCATTACTCTCGTTGGGTTGATTCGCAAAAAGAGGGTTTGCAGAAGCACGTGGTTCGCCTCGCTCAAGAGATTAAAACATCGACAGCGATGAATCCTATGCGCGCGTATTTGAAGATGACTGAGAAAGAAATCTCAAAGATTGAAATTGCCATGGGTAAAGCACAAGCATTTGGTGCACAAAGAGCTCAGCTTGAAGAGCAGTTTGAAGCCCTTATTAAGCAGCGTGATGAAATTAAAGAGCTTCTTGAGCATTCGCAGGCTGAGGCTGAAAAGCAGGCTAAAAAGGTAATGAACTTCTTGAAGTCGAGTGAGTTCGTACCAGTGCCGCCACTACCGCCCACGGAATCTTAATTAGGAGCTCTCCCTGCCGCCAGGGAGAGAAGTGATTAGATACTCTCCCTGACGCCAGGGGAGCCAACCTACCAGATTCCCTGACACCAGGGAGTCCAAGCTACCAGACACGTTTAACAACGAATTGATTTGAGAAATCCATACAACCAAGGTCTAGTTCCAAGGACCTTGGTATCAACTACCTACAGCTAGTCTCCGAATAAAAGTCCATGAAGCGGCTATTAGTTTATTCGGTTTCAATCTTATTTATGCTTTTTGGTCTCCTGGGCTGTGCCTCGTGGCTTGGTTTTGATAGTGACGAGATGCCAAGAGATCCTGGTTTTTATCAGAAAGCCGCGCAAAAGGGGAATGCGATTCCTTTACCCGTACAAATCGCCCAAGATATTGAGAAGATCACAGAAGAGGGCGCCATTGTAATGAAAGACCCTGAGCTTATGGGGGTTTCCTCTGAGGCTGCCGAGAACCTCACGAAAAGTGGTCGTCGCTCAAAAGACTTTAGCTACAACAACATTAATAGTGCAGAAGAAGATCGTCGAATTCCAGAAGATGATTCGGGTGAAGAGTATGTTGAGATTGACGAGAGTCAGCTTATCGTAAAAGAAGATCGAGGCCCCCTCGTACAGGCCAATAACCGCAAGAAAAATGGCCCTTTGAACGTTAAAGGCAAAAAGAGTCGTTCACTTTCGAGTACATTGCCTCCACTCAAAGGCGGAAAAACGATCAATTATATAGTTAAATTGGGTGATACCCTTATGAAAATAGCCTTCGAAAAGTACGGCAATTACCTGCGCTGGAAGGACATTTTTAAGGTCAATAAGAAGAAGATCGGTCATCCGCGCAAGATGAAAGTTGGTACCGAGCTGACGATTAACAATGTGAAATATGTCTATATTCGCAAAGAGGGTAAGCCCTATCTCATTCGTAAGAATGATACTCTTAAGTCGATTTCTAAGAAGCTTTACGGTACTGCTGATCGCTGGAAGGACATTTGGAAGAATAATCCACAGTTGATTCGCAATCCGAAGAAGATCTACTATGGCTTTACGCTCTACTACGAGGATAAAAAGGCTAGTCCGGTAAAGCCTCAGTTGAGAAAGCCTTCTAATAGTCAGTCTGAAAAAAAGAATAAGTAATCTGTTGTCTAATTTCGGTGAATTTGAGAACCTTAAGGTATGTTCTCTAAACTATCGAGATTGCTTTTGATTTGCCTATTTTGCCCGATGTTTATTGGGGCCCATCAAGCAATGGCTCAAGATGAAAAAAAAGAAGAACCTAAAGAGATCAGTAAAGAAGAAAAGCAACTCATGCGGGCCCAAAGAGCTCTTTGGCTGGCCCATATTCTGCGCGATCGTTCTGGAAAAAACATTATCTCCGATTTAAAAATTAGCAAAGAGAGAATTCCGGTCTTTCTCATTCCACAGAATGATTCGTTTCGCCCCCTCGTAAAATTGGAAGTGGAATTTAATCGCCCTGGCTGGCAGCTTTTTATTGGCGATAAACTTCCCATGCGAAAGCAAGCCGATGGCAGCTTTGTATTGTACGCTTACCTGAGATCAAGACTCAATGCTGTAGAAATTCGCGCGCGAAATGAACAGGGTGCCGAAGAACGGGAAATTCTCTATTTATTTGCGCCCGAAGCCAGAGAGTTTAAATTGGTTTCACCTTTTGATTCAGTTCTTTTTACCTTGGGTCACAGTTTTCTCGTCTACGAACAAACGAGTTTTGGAACCTTCGTAGCCCAGTCGCTGTTGCTTGGTGTTCGCTATGTCAGTCCCGATAAGGGGAACACCTTTGGTCTTCTCGGTGATTTTAC